>JACOUC010000015.1 GCA_016178055.1 Chlamydiota bacterium
GAAAAAGGCAATCTCTCCTCAGAAGAATTTGATCAATGGGAAAAATCAGTTCCCCATTTAAAACCGGTGATTCAATCCCTAAGGGAAAAACATAAGGGCGTTCGGAATTCAGGTTTCGATCCAGAATTGATGAATCATTTAGAGGAGATTCATCAGCTTTTGAATTCAGGAGGAACAATTCAAAAGCTCACCCGAGCTTATTTAAAAGAATCTTTGGGTGAGGGCTATGAAGAGTTTCAAACTTTACTTAAAAAATATGTTGGAAGTGATAAGAAAAATGTAAAAAAAGGTCCGATGAATTTTTTAGGTTACAGAACTCTTCAGCTGATGGGTGAGATGGTTGGGGTAAGGCCCATGGTGCAAGATGGACATGGAGAGGGATCAAGTGTAGGAGTAGTGTCACGACCTGCCGAATTTTCTAATTCCGGGAATTCCGGGGACACGAATTCCGGGGACACAATACTTAATTCAGATGAAGGAGATCAAGCCAGCCCCAGTAAAAATAATGGTTCTGATAATTCTCAACTTGTTCTCCCCCTCTGGAACTGGGTTTTTGCCGGGGTTCTGCGGCTTGGTGGAATGGAGAAAGATAAGGCCCAGGCCAAGGCAGATGAGGTTTTAAAGAAGCGCTGGGTGAGGGTGGGGGTAATTCCAGCGTTGGAGCTTTTAGGTTTGCCGGGGTTTGCGCATTTTTTGGCCCCGGTATTGGGTGTATGGGCCATTCCGTCGGGGGCTTTTATTTTTGCGTTGATTCATTTGATTCATGCACCACCGGGTTCTAAAAAAGAAAAACTAAAGCAATTTGCTGTTCGATTCATCGCTGCAACCCTTATCAGTAGCTTGCTTCCCGTAGCACTTGCTTCTTTTGATCCCGAGAGTTTGAGTTTCTTCGACAAATTTGCTGAATATTTTAAAGGGAGTTCGGGGCAAGATCAATTTTTATGGGGGTATATTGGGCATGCGATTTATAACGTTTTTGCGCCGAAGTCTTATCAATTGGTGTTGGCAAAATCTGGGTCAAAAAAGGAAGGGTCGTCCAAGGCGCAACTTGTACTAAGTCTTGATTCTGCTTGGAAAATTCTAGGAGTAGATGGAGCGGCCCAATTATTTCCACCAGGGGCTTTAGATCAACTGAAAAATCTTCTTCAGAAAGAAAGTCTCTTTTGGCCGGGGATTAGATTTAAAGAAATTGTTTTTGAAGATGAGCCAGGTGATTTTTTAGGTGCGGATGCTTCAGGAAGGATTCGATTGGGACGTGGAGTGTGGGTCTCCCCTTTGCTCCTACGATTTTCACTTTTGAGAGGACTTGAGAGTTTACAGGTGGATCAGGTTCTGATAGACAGGAATTTAGACGAAGAATTGCATCATTGGTTGGATATCCGATCGAAGAATTTAAGAAAAGTTATGGAGTTAAACTCCCCTCTCATTATTATTTATAACGAATTTAAACTTTTTTATAAAACAAATACATTATGTCATTCGACCACGCGGACCTTGGTTGTTTTATGCCGTTGGGCAAGGCTTTTTTCAGAATTAGCCCCAACTCAAGAAGAGAAAGCCCTCTTGCTTGGGCAATTGAAAGATCGATCGTTAGCAACTTATTTAGGAAAATCTATCAATGCATCTTCCGAACTTCAAATTCTTGAAGCTTTTGAGAGCTTACCAGCGAAGGTTGAAGTTCCCAGAATGATTGATCCAAAACTTCTTTTTGGAGATCTGACATCTCTTCCCAGGCCACTTTCTCCCGACCGTTATCAAGAGATTTTGGTTGAACCTGAGAAGTATTTAGGAGTGATGAATAATGACGTTGGGTTTAGAGACGCTCTTGCAAAAAGGGACTCCCTAAATTTGATGTCGATGCGGGAAAAGGGATCATCTTTTTTAAGTTCAGCGAGGCCCGAATGGGATCAGCTTCTTTGTAGCATGGATTTGGTCTTGCAAGTGGAGATAGAAGAAAGAAGAATCCCTCGAACATCTCGAAAAATGATTGAGCGCCTTGGAAATTTAGTTGGAGAGGATATCTTGAGAGCCTTGTCCCAATGGTATGGACCTCAGTATGCAGAGTTTCTTCGCCAATTAGAAAAAGGCCCTGCTTTTTTTGAGTTCCTTGAAACATTGGGATCTCAAGCCAGTCAGCATCTTTTGACAGGGGGGTTGCCTGCCTTGGTATATGAACAATTTTCTCTTCGACCTTGGGAGTTTAAAAAAGGATGGGAGATTCTCGGAACATTGGTAGGACCTGAGGCTCTTCAAGAGATTCTGTTGCAAGATCCATGGGCTGTGATCAATGCAGTGCCTTGTTTCATAGCCAGTAAAATGGAACAGGAAGAAGATGTAGAGGAAGATGAGGGAAACATCCTCGAGCATGTGATTCCATGGATCAAGGAATTTGAAGGATTAACTCAATCTCCTCCAGGAAAAATGGTGGCTTTATTCAGAGAGAATCCGGTGGTTTTTGTAAAAAGAATGCTTGGGTTAAGTCGTTTTATTTTTCCTCCTGAAAAGGAAGAGGGATTGGATGTGGAGACTAGAAGAATAATAGGTAGAAGCTTGCGTTCATTGGAGCCAAGTGTTGAAGAGGGGTTTGGAACATTTGACAAGTTGTTTGAAGCTTTAGATTTCTCCGAGGACAAAGATACTAGAGGCGATGAAGGTGATGAATGGAGTCTGGGTGAAAACGAATCTGCTGCCGAGAGAAGACCTAATCCTACCTCTTTGGAAGAGGCTACTGGCTATCAAGAGATGTATACAGCCTTGTCAAGTCGTCTGGGTGTTGAAACGGTGGAGGCTGTTAGAGTTCAGGATCCTCTGGCCCTGATTGAATGGATGGTATTCCTTAGATCCGAAATCTTTTCCATGGCAAATTTTGATGACCTTTTGGCTGTTTATGGAAGGGATCGTTTGGCGAGACTGGGACGTGCTGAACCCAATTTTTTTCCAAGGCTTTTGATTCTTCTTAGAAATGTTGATCCTGGTTTTTTGGAACGTTTAAGTCCTCCAATTTTCTTCGACGCGATTGCGCGAGATGTTGGGGGCTTTGTGAAAACTTGGCATGTCTGGCTGATGCATTCGGTCCCGGGTAGTCAATTAATAACAAGATATCGGCAAGAGAGAAAAAGTCTCATTGAAATGGGATTAATAGATTTAACTTCTACTCGTTTTGAGTGGATGGAGGAAGAGGATGTCTTCAATAAAACTTTCGATGTCTTTGCAACGCTTTTTCAAGTTTTAGATCATTTACCGTGGATTTCTGATGAGACGCTCCGTAGCCTCTTTCTTGAGGATCCTCAGTTTTTAAATGGATTGATATTGAACATTTTTCAACTGGATGGGGTGAGCTTTAAAATTCTTGCGGATCAAGGAGTGGAGGTTGTAGGCAAATGGGTTGAGGTATCCGGCTCAAGAGTATGGGACAGGTTGTCGGACGCAATGACACAACCCGTGTTGACAGAACTTGTTCAAAACGATTCTCATTCGTTGGTGACATTTCTTGCTTCTCTGAACGCGCAGGGTGAAATATTTCTTAGAGGATTTTCATTTGAAGATGATTTGCGAATGAGTAGAGTTCGAACAGGAGATTCATTTTTTGTGGCTTTGATTGAAGCAGGGTTAGAGCTGCAATATTTGCTCAATCCTTCCCTTATTCGACGGGGAATCGCTTTGGCAAAAAAAGTGTGGGGGGCTAAAAATTTTGATCAGCATGCAGATTGGTTTTTCAGAATCATTCCAGTGGTAAGTCAAAGAGCTTTAGTCATACCTCATCAAACAAGGTTTCAAGGATTAAAAGTTTCCCCGGCGCTTAAACAAGGATTAAAGTCAGATCCAGAAGCAGTTGCAAAAATTCTTGAACAGCCTCAATGGACCGATGGTCTTTATTGGTTAACAGATCTCTTGGGTGCTCAAGATGCTTTAAATATGTTGGCTTCATCTCCAAATGTTTTTTTGAGGTATGTTTATTTGACCCCTTTGGAAAAGGTGGTTTTGAAAGATCATCTTCAAACCCTTTCTTCTTTCTTTCAATGGAATGATGAAGACTTCAGGAGATGCTTTACAGAAGATCCCTTGGGCTTTTACATGCTGACAAATCATTTTGTAACAGTTATGTCTCATGAGAATAAGAAGGTTGAAAAACTTTTTAAACAATGGGATTCCCAAGGCGAGGTTTTGAGGATATTGGCAGGAAAGCATGTGACGACTGCAAGGCTCTTGATAGAGAGTCTTCAAGATGCTTCTAGAGATGAAGATATGCCTCATTTTGTGCAAGAGGGTTTGTTAAAAAAAGCCCAGGGAGAAGTTTCAGGTATGGACTCTGTGAGAAGAGCGCAGATGTTTTCTCAGCTTTCTCTTTCTACTGGTTTTGGTGTGAGAGATGTGGATGTGCTTCAGTTTTGGAATGATTTTCTCAGTCGAGTGAGTCTCCCCATGGATCAGACAGATGCTCAAGTGACTCAGGCCATGAAAGAAGATGAATCGCTGGTAGATAGAATTAGAATTATTTTAAGGACAGTTGATCCTGATCAACCCGAGTTTGGGTTGGCTATGCGTCTTTTAGTTCGGATGCCGGATGTTTTTAGAGTGATTTTTGAAGAGATACCCGCTTCTCGTCAAAATCTCTTGAAAACTCATGCCCTCAATGCTTGTCTTTGGAATGATTTTGATGCTCTTCGATGTTCTCCCTCCAGTCAATGGGGTTTGAATGAGTTGATGATGATGTTTCTATCCGGTCTTTTAGAAGCACGAAAAGGAGTGTCTGAAAGACAGACTATGGAAGGGATCCCTGGATTAAGATTACATTTGAAGAGAGAAAGGAAGGCTTGGAAGCAAGGTCAAGAAAGAACTTCAATGGCTTCTCTATTAACCCAATTGAATGAGTTAGGTATCAATTTGGATGGGGCTCAGTCTTTATATCGGCAAGTAGAACCAGCTTTTCTGGCACATCTTTGTGTCTATACCCTGGATCTTCTTCATCTTTCTGACAATTTGAGAGATGGAATGATGAGCATGTTAGAAGAAGACGAGTTATTTCAGGGCTATCTTATGAATACTTTGCATCAAGGGTTCTTGAGAGGAGAAAGGACGGACTCTTCTTATCGGGAGGCCTTAA
Source organism: Chlamydiota bacterium (assembly GCA_016178055.1). Taxonomy (NCBI): domain Bacteria; kingdom Pseudomonadati; phylum Chlamydiota; species Chlamydiota bacterium. The sequence continues at coordinate 5,105 of JACOUC010000015.1, forward strand.
GATTGGTCATGCTCAATCCAAAAGTGGCGGTCAAAATTTTGGCGGATGATAGACTTAGAGGATTTACAAATGAACAGGCTCGATTACTTAAAGGAGACTTAGTGAATGCCCTTCTTGAAAATGAATTGAATCGTATTGTGGCAAGCCATGCCGATTTGGTATTGGGGCAAGAAGCTGGAAGAGGCTTGGTCAGTTTGTCTTCTAAACTTGGAAAACTTCCTCCTTTAACTTTGACGATGTTGGCGCAAATGCTTTTTGAAAGAGGTTTACATTTGAGTAGAGAAGAGATTGAGAGAGATTTGGATCCAGTCCTTTACCATACTTGGTATGGAATGATTTTGCCGCGATTGGCTGTTTTGGAGAGAGGGTATCGAGGCTCGAGATCCTTGGACGATGAAAGTGCCAGTTATGTCACTCGAGTAGCGACTGTGGCCATTCGCTACGCATGGAAAGGTGGAGAAAAGGCGAAAGGTCAAGGAAAGCGAGTCATCCACGAATGGAGTTTTCCCGTGCTTGCCGGAGAAATTGCGACTATTCCTTTGGAACAGGGAAAAAGACGGACGTTCAAGCTTTCTATTGCTGGCTCGAAGGGGATAGAGCAAAAAGACTTTCAGTTGGAGGTTAGAGAAGACCATCTTTTGATTTCCTTAACGGGGGAAAGCGCTCTTTTAGAGAATCTTGGTTTAAGAAAAGGGAACCGGTCTTTTCATCTCTCCATCGAGATTCCTCTTCCAGAAACCATTCAATTGGTGATGATCCCATCGGACACTGTGGGTGTTCTCCCTAGTTTATTTCAACTGGGTCGTGTGGGAGATCGACTTTATTTAAGCAAGATTGACCGCAATGTTGCCTTGGCAAATTATTTTGATCAATCCCCTGGAGATAAGGTGTATGTCAGAAAAATTTCGACAGAAGGTAAGCCCGATTTAGAAGTTGTGCGGGAACTGATTCGGACTCAAGTTTCTGAGAGAATGCTGACGAATGAACTCCTTGTTGCGGTTGATACCCTTCAACAAACTCAGGATGCTGATGAGGCCACGTGGGCTTTTCGAACCATTCGTTCTGTTCTTAATGATTTGGGCCCACAGGGGAGTTCAAAGAATGTTGAGGGCCAAGATGTAAGATTTGAAAAACCTTATTTCGACCATGTTTTTGGCTCTCTCCAGAGGATTATAACGCGTTTGGAGGGAGAGGCTTTTACCGAGACTGGACTTGTGGGGCCTCAAGAATTAAAACGTGTTCAAGATGAAATTACTTCATCGTCAACGGTTGAGTGGCTGCGTCAGGAAAAACGAACTTTGGCTGGAACGTTTGAGGAATCTGGCCTTAGATTTTTTTTAGATCGCTATCGGGGCCCGATGGAAAACCGTCGTACGGTGGTCAACCATTTTCTAGAGCAGTTAAGAATTCATCCCAACCCTGCTCGACTTGTTCGAGAATTGTATGAAAAGGGTGACCTCGATTATTTTCTACATGAATTTACGTCATTGCGGGGCCAAGGGCAGCCTAGTTTTCATCGAGGTGTGAATGCGGATGAACATACCTTGCGGGTTTTAGAGGAAATGGATGCTTTAATTGCCTCGGGTCGATTTCAAATTCATGAGCCGGTCTGGCTTCGGCTTCTTGCTTTATTCCATGATGTTGGAAAAGCTAGGCATGGGAGTCGTGGACATTCTAGAAGGAGTATTGAAGCTTTGGAGCAATTTCTTGCCAGCGTGGATGCTCCTGAACCTTTGATTCATCGGCTCACACGTTTGATTGAATTACATCAGTATTTAGGAAACATTGCAGCCTCAGAAGTGCGTAGGATTGCGACACCCGGTCGTCAAAAAGAGTTGAAAGATCCTAAATTTACTGCGAGACAGCAAGAACGTATCAATCAATTGGTTGAGAGTTTGAGACGTGATGGCACACAAGCTCAGGCATTGGAAGATCTTCAACTTCTTTATCTTTTAAACATTGCAGATTCTAGCGCCATTCCTTTTCCAGAAGGAGATACTGGAAACCGCTACACTACCCTTTTTGATGAAAGATTAGCCGATGTTCGGCAAAGGGTTGAAGACGGGATTCGGAATTCTGATAATTCTCAACTTGTTCTCCCCCTCTGGAACTGGGTTTTAGAAGGGGTTCTTCGTTTTGGCGGAATGGAGGAAAATAGAGCCAAGGTTAAAGTAGATGAGGTTTTAAAGAAGCGCTGGGTGAGGGTGGGGGTGATTCCAGCGTTAGAGCTTTTCGGCTTGCCGGGGTTTGCACGTCTTTTGGCGCTGGTATTGGGTGTGTGGGCGATTCCGGCGGGGTCTTTCATTTTTGCGTTGATTCATTTGATTCATGCGCCACCTCAGCCCTGGCAAGAACATCTGAAACAATTTTTGGTGCGTTTTATCGCTGCAACCCTTATCAGCAGTTTACTCCCTATGACACTTGCTTTTTTTGATTCCGAGAGTTTGAGTTTCTTCGAAAAATTTGCTGAATATTTTAAAGGAAGTTCGTGGTGGGATCAGGTTACATGGGGTTATGTCGGACATGTCGTCTACAATATGATAGATTTTCTAATCTTATTTGCGGTGAAGATGATGGAATCGGTCTTGTCTCCAGACCCAGAATCCAATAAACCAAACGAAAATCAGCATTCCACCCAACAGAATGTAAAAACCAGTCATGCGTTCTCCTCCAAATTCAGCTTTGTCGCAATAAGGTACACGCTAATAAAGAAAATGAGCCCTATCACAAAGGGCAACACCTTAAAGCCTCCAGTTCCTACAAACTGGCCAATCATAAGCGATGCTGCAACAATATTACCAAGACTATACAGTGCACTTGCCAATCCTTTACGCTGGTTTCTATCCAAGATCATCTCCCCCGTTATTCTCAAATTAAGGGTAGCACCACTTGCTATGCTTGTCAATGTTGATGCCAGAGCGACTCGAACCCTAAATCAACTTGTTTTTGCGCGAGAGACTTATGAGTTACAGGTTTTTAAATGGGTAAGAAAAATTCTAGGAGACATGATTCGAGTCTTTTCAACTTGGCCGAGTACGCGTAGCACGTTGGGTCTGTCGGACAGCGGCGATCTCGGCGTTGATTTCTTTCATCGTGAAGCGACGGCGCCCTTTCAGTTTTCGATCAATCGATTTGAAAAGCTCATTCCATCGAGTTTGAATATTTACTCCTCTTGGATTCGACATTTCAGTAAAGATGTCCTTGTCACGGGTACCAGGGATAGAGCGAACTACAACGTACCCACGGCTCTTCAGGAAGGACGCGGAGTCTCCAGAGATGTTTTCATCGAGCAAGAAGGAGGTTTGGAAGGTCAATCAATCACCACCGAAAAGAACGAACTCTCTATTTTTCAATTGCTCGGAGGCCAGGTGAAGAGCAGCACGAATATGATCGGGCGTCAATTGAGGAAAATATTTTTCACTGATAATTTCTTGATTCAAAACACCCGCCTCCAAAAGCTCGAGAATTTGCCAAACCATAATGCGGGTTCCCTTGAAGCAGGGTTTTCCATGACAAATATTTGGATCTACAGAAATAAATTGATCGATCAAGTTTTTCATCTCATCAAATCCTTTGCATCGCTATTGTCTCATGCTCTCAGGGGTAGGTCAAGTTTAAGTGGTCGTATCACACAATTATTGCGTGCCAGTGATGGGTTTGCAGGACCCGTTGATGTCATTGCCCATTTTGATGCTCAAAATAGACCGGATCTAGCATATCCACAAGAAGAAATGGCTCAGGTAAATACACTCTTGAGAGGCAACCCCATCACAATAACAGTTACGAATAAGCAGTTTAGCGTTCCTGATTCTGATGAGAAAAAAGCGCTCTATCGATTTTTGGGAATTGAAGCGGATCAAGAGCAAGAGTTTCTAAAGAAATGGGCTGAGTTTATTCAAGCAAGGGCTCAAGATTTAGGATTTGAAGAAACGACTTTGAAGAATGGCGCTTACATATTTTATTTTGGGGATGAAGAGCATCCCATAGAGGGCTATGGCTTCAGATCCCCTTACGGCAACTGTGTGGGCGATGGAAAATTTTTTGTTAATCTAAAACATTTCACCAACATTCCTCAAGAATATCGCATCGCCGACTGGATTTATGGCACTTCGCATGAGGCGATGCATGAGATCAGTGGGAGGGGAGATGAGTTGCATCGTATTCTTACGCCTCAGGATGTACGGATTCTGAGAACGGGGCAAATAGGGGGAGCGGTGCTCACCGAAGCTGTGATTCAATTTAGAAAAGCTTTCCTAGAAACTTTGGCGCCAGGGCCGATTTTGGAGACTGAGGAACGAAGCTCGTCCTTGCAAGTAGAGACGGCCTTTCCTTTTTTTCGCTTCAATAAGCCTGTTTTTCATGTTTTTGAAGACAATGTAATCTTGGCTCTTCAGGTGAATCCAGAGGCTTTTGACGATCTTGGGAAGAGTCGGGTATTTTTTAATCGTGTTGGAAATCAGATTTATTTGAATGGGGCTTTGCCTTCTCGTTGGGGAGATGTTGGTGAGGTGAGAAAGGATATGACCCATCTTACACATGAATTTGAACGAGCTTATCCGGAATACGAAGTTCTTGCCTGTCTTCCCAATGGGAATCTGGGCTACAACGATTGGTTTGTGGGAATAGTGAATGGAAAGGTGTATCGAGGGGCTTTTGAACCAATAGAATCGCGTGTTTATGACATGTTGGTGATAAAAAAAGATGGGCAAACAGCTGTCATGTCCTTGACCTTCCGGAATGTGGAAGGCAGGCTTTGCGTTTTTGAAGCAAATCGAAATGTTACGGATGAAATTCAATCGGCCACCTATGGACAGAGAATTGTAAAGGATGGTCAGGTGAATGTTGAGGGAATTTTAGATCAATTTGAGGATTTAAGACACCTTCTAAGGCTTCCTTTTTTTAAGTTGGATCCAAAGAAATTTCCAGGGGGGATGCTGACCTTTGGTTTTGGAGATGGACATGGCGAGCTCTATCAAAATAATAAAGAGAAGGCGAAAGAGGCTTTCAGAGGTCAGCCTGTGACGCTAGATTTGACGCCACTTACCGATGTCGATATTTCTTCTGAAGAGCGAGATCGGATTTTTACTCAGTGGGGATATCGACGGGTGAACTCTGCGGAAGATCTTCAACTGGGTGAGTATGCGATTGATGAACAATCTCATACGATTCGTATTAAATTCTTAATGGGGGTTCATCCTCATAGTGTGATAGGGAGAACAAAAGAAGGAAAAATTTTTACGGCTGCAGTTCATGGTGAAACCCATTATACAGGGACCACAATTTCAGATTTGGCTCAAGAATTGATTCAACGCGGTGCTCAAGATGCTTTTTTGTGGGCCAATGGCAAAGATGCTGTGGTGCAGCAGATTCAAGAAGGAAAGACAGTAGAGGCTACAGGGGCTAGGGCGAGTGCTGTAGAAGTATTGCTGATCGTTCGAAAACTTGAATCTCGAAATATTTTTAGAAGGGATTCTGTTGAGGGAGTAAGGAGGGCATTCGAACAGGCATTGGCTTCACTTTCTTCTCAATATATCAATCCCTCCTTACCCATTAAATTGTTGCTGATTTACAAAATGGCAAGGATGATTGAGAAGGGTCAACTTTCAGAAGGCGACTTACCACTTTCCATTCCTAGCATGTATCGGAAAACAATGGAATATCTTAAAAAAATGAGAGTCCCCAATAGAGTTGAGCAAATGGTGATTACCGAGGCCGTTCAAATTGTAAGGTTGTTTTTTCAAAAACAGGGTTGGCTTTTTAGAGACTTCTCAGAAAATATAGTTTTTTTTGCACCTGTGTCAGGAGAACCCCGAAGAGCAGCTCATTTTACTCTAGCTTCTACTATTTCTATCCCAGACAATCTGGCTCCAAATATGACTCAACATGTGGTTGTACATGAGGCATTCCATCATCTGGGAGGGGGATTCCCTATTGAGTGGTTAAATGAAGGCATGACAGATTATCTGGCGTTGAAGGCTCAAATGGAAGGGAATTCAGAGATTTCATTTTCTTCTAAGAAGGATCGCAGCGTTTTATGGAATTTTTTTAAAGAATATGTAAAGCATGGTCCTGTTTCAAAATTTCTTTTTCAGAAAATAGTTCGAATGAAACCGGGTGAAACTTGGGATGTATATTTTCACCTGGTATCACTGGTGGAGTATCTCCTAGATGAAATTCTACCTGTTTATGGAAAAGGAGCGCGTGAGATCTTTATTCAAGCTTATGTTAGCGGCAACTGGCCTTTGGTGGTATCGCTTTTAGGTGAAGATGCAATTGAGTTGTTTGAATTTTTGGATCTTCAGTATCAGCGAGTGGAAGGCCCTTATCAGCGAACGGAAGTCTCTTCTGGAAGCCCGTTATCTTTTCTGATGATCGGAAAAGCTACTCTGAGCTTCATGAAAGAAATCAAGCGAAAAGAGAATTCATTAGGTGATCTCACAGGTTATGTGAGTCGTTTTGAGGGAAGAGACACCGATCTTTTGAGAAATTTGGTTGAGACTTTAGAGGTTTATCGGGCTTCATTAAAATTGGACGGAATGAGTTTATCCGATGCTGAATTTGATACCCTCATTCAAGATGTGGGGCACGATTTGGCTGAAGTACGTAATTCCGGGGACACAATACTTAATTCAGATGAAAGAGATCAGGCTGGGCCCAGTGAAAATAATGGTTCTAATGATTCTCAACTCGTTCTTCCCCTCTGGAACTGGGTTCTGGCAGGAGTTCTTCGGCTTGGCGGAATGGAGAAAAAAAGGGCCAAGGTTAAAGCAAATGATATTTTAAAGAAGCGCTGGGTGAGGATGTGGGTGATTCCAGGGTTAGAGCTTTTAGGTTTGCCCGGGTTTGCACACTTTTTGGCCCCGGTATTGGGTGTGTGGGCGATTCCGGCGGGAGCTTTGCTTTTTACGTTGCTCCATTTGATTCATGCGCCACCTCAGCCCTGGCAAGAACATCTGAAACAATTTTTGGTTCGTTTTACTGCTGCGACCCTCATCAGTAGTTTACTCCCTATAGCGCTTGCTTCTTTTGATCCCGGGAGTTTGAGTTTCTTCGAAAAATTTGCTGAATATTTTAAAGGGAGTTCAGGGTGGGATCAGGCTTTGTGGGCGTATGTGGGGCACGTGATTTATAATAGTATGGGATTAAGCGATCCAATAGCTCGTTCAGGGGGACCAAACCGTGATTTTGGGGACACGCAAGAAGTCTTTATCGGCGCTGGCCAGGTGGCGGTGCCTGACCTCGGCCAAAACGGCAACGGAAGTGACGCCCTTGATTTCTCCCTCACTCAGTCTTTGGAAGAAGGACGTGCAAGAAATCTCACCCCTCAAAAAGTGTTCGAGGAAAATATTGGCGTCAATGAAGAGGGTTCCCCCACTGGGGAAATCGTTCAAGGAGGGCATTTAGGACTCGAGCAGGGAGTCGTTGTAAATGAGGACTTGCGCGGTTCTCTTGGGAACGTGAAACATCCCGCGCGTCCGACTGACAGGGTCGTTGGACTTTACGACCAAAGTGACTTCAGTGTGCTCCCTCCAAGGAAGTTTTCCCAAGGGGCGCAGGATTCCATGTTCATAGATGGCTCTAATGGCAGCGCTGGACATAACTCATCCTCCATTCAAGGACCACTATACCATTTTGGGAAAAAAGGGTCAAATATCTTGGCTGCTGCGATCGCTTCTAATGTGGCCCATTTCGATGCTCAGAATAGGCTCGACTTAGAATATCCTTCTCAAGAAATGGATCAGATCAATACATTAATGGATCAGATCAATACGTTGCTGAATGGCGGTCCCATCACAATAACAGTGAAGAATGGGCAGTTTAACGTTCCAGATTCTGATGAGAAAAAAGTGCTTTATCAACTTTTAAGGATTGAAGCTGGCGCTCCTCAAGAAGCTGAATTTTTAAAGAAATGGGCTGAGTTTATTCAAGCAAGGGCTCAAGACCTTCAAAGAAGAGACGCAAACCTTCATCTCGAAACAGAGACTCTCCAAAATGGAGCTTACACCTTTTATTTTGGGGACGAAGAACATCATAAACTAGGGGTTGACTTCAGCTCACCCTATGGAAACTGCGTAGGCGATGGAAAATTTTTTGTAAATCTAAAACATCTCACCAACATTCCTCAAGAATATCGCATCGCCGACTGGATTTATGGCACTTCGCATGAGGCGATGCATGAGATCAGTGGAATAGGAGATGAGTTGCATCAGGATCTCACGGTTCAGGATGCTCATATTCTAAGGACAGGGAAGGTTGGAGAACGCGGGCTGCTGCTTACAGAAGCGCCAAATCAATTTAGAGAAGCGTTTTTGAAGACTTTGACGGTTGACTCCCCCTTGGTTGTTAAAGTGGGGGAAAAAGATGTTAGGAAAAGAAGATTTTTTGTTCCCGATCGTTTAGACGAATTGCTGTCTTTAGATTTGAGGACGGCAAAGAGAAACAGAATGAAGAGTGCTTTGTTTAAACGTCTTAAAGATACTCGTATGACCCTTGTTTATTCTCAAGGGAAAACAACTATTAGCCCAGAAGGGATCTATTTTTATCTATTGAGAGAGCTCGTGGGCGGTGAAGAGGATGAGTTTTTAGAATTGCTTACTGATTGCATTGGTTTTTATCTGGCTAAAATTAGCGGCGAAGAATTTCTAGAACTTCAGGATAGTCCTTACACCGTTCGATTGAAGGATGTGGAAGGAGAGAATGAACCTTTGATGGGAAGAGATGCAGATGGGGATTTCATAAACTTGAATGCTCTTTTGAGTTTGAAAAGCAATAAACACCGAAGCGTTATTTTACTGGCCAGTTTGAGTCGGGCTTTTTTTATAAGAAGGGTACTTGTGGAATCTGGAAAATTGACTCAATTATCGTTGAAAGAAGGAAGTACCGGGTCCTTTGACTGGATCATTCAGGAACGTCAATACGACCGTATCGAGCTGATAGAGGCATTGAGGTCTTCATTTAATGGAGAGATGCTTGTAGAACTGGGAGAGAAGCATTTCAAACAAGTCGAACGAGACTCGGTTTCGGTTCAATTGGCGAGATCTTTTCTTACTGATGATACGGCTGTAGGACATGATGCTTTGAGAGTTGTCAGTAATGAGGATTTGATACGATTCTTGAGTCAAGTTGATTCTGTTATTACAGCATTTAGAAATATGGACAAGACGCCTGAAGAGATTTTGGATTTGGAACGTGTTATCCTGCGTATGGAGCGACTTAAATGGATTGGGCAGAAACTTTTTGAAGCTCAGCGTTCTGAAGAGTTTGGTCAATTCTTTGTCGGTTCTTTTGAAAAATTTGTTGGTTCTTTTCAAAGTCTTCTTGACGAAAATAATCCAAGAGAGCTCAATCACATGTTAGCCATGGTAAACCTCGGCAGGTGTTTGCGTTATCTTGAGGAAGACCTCAACAATATTAGGGCGGGTTTCCTCACTATTCCAGATCGTTTAGGGCGATTGGATGGATACATCAAAAAAGGTTCGACTCGGGCTAAGACTTCCTTTTACTTGCGGGGACTTCCCATTCTTTTGGAGGCAGGAGAGCTTTCTCGAGAAGATAGAGGGAAAATTGATGGGGCTTCGGACATTATTTGTAAAACGGGTTGGCTTAATCAAAATCAAGATAAAATCAATATTCCGGAGTCACTCGTTCTGTTGGAAAGGGAACGAGAAGAGGGATATACAATGAAAGAAGAAGTTCCTCTCTTTCAGGCTCGATCTTCTCTTGGGGTTACTAGTCTAATCATCACAACGATTGCATCTATTGATTCAAAAGATTGTTTAAATAAACTTATTCCTCTTTATCATTTGGATAAGTTCGAAGGTTTCGATTCTATTAGGATTCGAAGGATTGATTTGGATTTTAATCTTACTTATATCCAGAGTAAAATGCTGGCTTTATCTAACGAAATAGAATCTTTTTATTTAGATGAATTTGATAAATCTAGAAAAAAAATTAGAAGAGTAGACCGCCTTGTGAAGAAGTATTTATCAGATTCCGAAGCTGTTCAGGTTCAGGCATGGTTGGCAGAAGAGCGAGCAAGATGGAAAGATCTGCGACAGAAACTCAAAAAGAGCCTTTCAAATAAAGGTGAACAAGCCCATTTCGATGCTCAGAACAAGCCAGACTTAAAATACCCAGAGAACGAAAGGCCTCAAATAGATGCACTGCTAGGCAATTCCATTACGATGACAGTAACGGATGGCCAGTTTGTAATTCCTGATTCACCTTATCCAAGCAAGAAAGATGCCCTTTACAAGATATTGGGAATTAAAGCGGGGACGGATGAGGAACGAGAATTTCTGAAAAAGTGGGCCGCGTTCATCCGAGCAAGGGCTCAAGCCCTTCGATTTGAAACAGAGACTCTACTGGATGGAACTTACACCTTTTATTTTGGGGACGAAGAACATCATAAACTAGGGGTTGACTTCAGCTCACCCTATGGAAACTGCGTAGGCGATGGAAAATTTTTTGTAAATCTAAAACATCTCACCAACATTCTTCAAAAATATCGCATCGCCGACTGGATTTATGGCACTTCGCATGAGGCGATGCATGAGATCAGTGGAATAGGAGATGAGTTGCATGACAAACTTAGAGTTCAGGATGCAATTATTTTGATGACGGGGGGAATAGGGGAAGCAACACTCACAGAAACCCCATCTCAGTTTGAAGTAAATTTTATTAAGACACTTAATCCGAATTCATATTGGCTCAGAATCTTTCCAGAGAAAAAATCTGAGATTACAAGAGACTCAAAAGTAAGGGATGTTGTTCTGAGGATTGGTTTTAGCGGCCGGGTTTTAAGTGCTTTGTCAGGACTTACTATTGAGACATTGAGTGATTTTGCTCAAATGGATGAATCGGATTTCAAGGGTAGAAATTTTGGTGTTGAATCGATGAATAATCTTAAGCTTGTCCTTGCCCGATATGGGATTCGTTTAGCAGGTCAGGAGAGAGGAAGAAGACAAACCATTCAAAGAGCGCAAGGTGGCACAGCTCGTGCGGCAAGATCGAGTAGGATTCCTAGCAGGAAAAGGTCCAAGAGTCGTCTTTCAAAATTACTTGAAAAAATGAGAGATCAAAACTTAAGTTCTGGGGAAAGGAATCAGTGGGGGTATTTAGATTTAAGAAATCCAGAATTAGATTTATTTGAAAAGATTTTAAAAAAATATCCTGGATTTCCCACAATGAATGAACTTCCTCCGTTACTAAGATTTTATCGATTATCTTGGCTCTTACTAGAAAGAAGAAATAACTACGGCCCTATCTTGACGTTGGATCACAGTTGCCTCAAAGTAAGACTTGGTTCAGAAGATTTTAGATTTGATTTAAATCCTCCTGCTTTGGCTTTGGCAAGAAGGGGAGAGACTGACAAGCGGTATCTTGCTATGGCGTTAGTTTGTCAATTTGCGGACCATGCATTGTCTAGAGGTTCAGATCTTAGGCCTAGGTTAATTGAGGCGATGGAGCTGTTTCATTTTGATGCGTGGTTTCGCGATAGGAATGGGCGTTATCTCGTTTATTGGCTTGAAAATAGAAAATCGATGCCTGAGGTTTTGAGGGAACTTGTTAAAGAATTAGAAGTTTATCGTGAAGAAAAATCATTGTCCTACGATTCTTGGAAAGTACTTCTTATGGCAGTTGGAATATTTTTGGCAGAAGAACGGCTAGGAAATATTCAGAGTCTAGCCTCAGAACTTAGGATGATACATGGCTTTGTCCAAGCCAATGTCCTTGGCGAGGTTGAAGAAATAGAGCGTTTGGCGGGGGAGACTTTTACAAGTGGAGAAGGGATTGTCATTCATGTTCGAACGGGAGAGGCACGGCCTTTGGGTGGAGATGAAGTGGATATAGCAGAGCATTTGCTTGTATTGGATTCTTCGGTGAAAAAGGCTCTGACGACTTCAGACGTAGATGCAAGTGTGAAGGTTGCTACCTCTGGTCTTTCAGCCAAAGAGAAAATGAAATGGGGTTTGGGAGCGGCGCTTTCTGTGAAGCGGCTCTGGGATTTGAAGGGGAAATGGCGAGATGCAATACGGGCTAGAGTCTTAGGCTTAAAGACCCCTTTAAAATTTGCTCTTGATGTACAGTTGCTTTTAGATCCTGAACGGACTCCAGACGTTTTGGCGACCGTAAGACATTTAAGAAGAATAGGGAAAAATATTGAGGTGCGTTTTTTTGATTCAAGGGGAGATGTGAATTTTCAAGAGTTAGAAAGATTGTATGGCTTAAATCAAGAACATGATTTTTGGACTGTGAATTCTCCGGATATTGCTGGAAGCCTTGTTTCAGTGATGGGAGTAAAGCCAGACGAAATTCGTGTCATCGGCACGCAAGAGAATTGGTCTCGTTATGGTGGTGCGTTACGTGAAAAGGGAATTTTGGCTGTTCGGGGAGGCAAAGATTTTGAAATTGAGCAATTGGTCTTAACCATCCTTTATGCGGGACCTGAAGATGAAACAGAACTTCGCAAGGTGATGAGAGAAACTTTAGGTTTGAGTGAAGAAGAGATTGAAGAGCTTTTGCCGGGTCATAATCCTATCCCTCCCGCTCACCCTCTCAGGGCTGAGCGAAGGGCTTTGAAGGATATTGAAGATCATGCACACGCCACTGTGCTTCTTGAACACAGCATGTGATTCCGGAAAATGTAACGTAATTGTTTTTCGGTAAAAGTTTTATTGAACATTTTTCTGAATTCTGATATTCTGAATTCAGAAAAAATGGAGGTCTGTTATGTTGCCGGCACAATCTTTTGTTGCTGAGGTGAAATCCAGAGGGCAGTTGACGATTCCCAAGAAGATTAGGGATCAGGGCTACTTGGAAGAAGGGCAAGTGGTTTCGATTATTCCCTTGGGAGATGCCTTTTTAGTGAGCCCTAAGATGTTGGAGTTAGACGAAGCTCGAAGAGAATTGAGACGATTGCTAAAATCTTCTGGACGAAGTCTTGAAGAATTATTAGAAGGTTTGAAAGAGACCCGAGAAACCCTCTATCAGGAACGGTATGGCCGGAAAAGACATTAAAATTTTTTTGGATTCCAATGTCATTTTGTCGGGTCTTTTCTCTGAAAGGGGTGCTCCACGACTGATTCTTGATCTATTGTCCTTGGGGCTTCCCCGTTTTCAAGGGTTGACAGGGCGCTATAACTTGATAGAAATTGAAAGAAATATCAAAAAGAAAATGCCTCAGGTGTGGACTTTCTATGAGAAGTTTTTTCTTAAACTGAATTTTAAAATTGTTCCGATCCCCTCTTTGGAAGAGATAAAGGCTTTTCAAGGTCATATTGCCGAAAAGGATGTTCCCGTCCTGGCTTCCGCTTTCAGAGGGAAAGCGGATTTTCTCGTGACGGGAGATCGTAAGGATTTTCAGGGTCTTAAAGGGAAGGATTATCCATTCAAAATTGTATCCCCTTCAGAGTTTTTAGGAGAAGTCTTACATCTTCTTCAAGGTTAATAAATATTTTTGGGGGACTTGTCAATGTGTGTTCCTCTGTGTTGAAGAGATGGGTGATCGTGATGGCAAAATCAAATTCACTCCCCTCTCAGGGCTGAACGAAGTGCCTTGAAGGATATTGAAGATCACGCACACGCCACTGTGCTTCTTGAACACAGCATGTGAGAAATTTACTCTAAATCTCCTCGAAGAAAGTTTTCCAAGGCAAAACTTCGATAGAATCAAGGTGATAGGCCCTTGGAGTGAGGCTAACGCAAAGGGTTCTATCAAAAGGGTGATCTTGCATCAAACTTTTCAAACCTCTCAACTGAGATGTTTGGGGAATTGAGCTGGCTTTGATTTCAATAGCCCATTTTTTCCCATCCGCCCATTCGAGGATGATGTCGATTTCAGCTCCATCTGATGTTCTTAGGAAGCTCAACCGGACTTCTCGCTCGCGATATTCCAAGAGTCGCCTCATCTCGGTTACAATCCAATGTTCAAAGGCATAACCATAGGGAGGTGTTCCTGAAATGAGAGAGACGGAGAGTTCATTTCTCAAGGCCGTTACAATGCCGCGATCAAAGAAATAGAATTTAGGATGTAAAACCAATTTCTTTCGAGGAGAAGGTGTGTAGGGGTAGAGAAAAAATCCAATCAGGGTGTCTTCTAAAATCTGAAAATATTCCTTAATCGTTTTTGAATGGACACCCACCTCTCTTGCAATAGAATTAAAATTGAGGAGATTTCCGTTTTCAAACGCGGCCAATTCCAGAAACCGCGCAAAGGCCGGAATGTTTCGAGTCAGGGCTTCTTGTTGAATCTCTTCTTTTAGATAAGTTTCCGCATAACTTTTAAGCAAACGCTTCCGCTCTCTCGGATTTTCTTCGAGGACAATTTTTGGGAGGCTTCCGTATTGAAGGACTTCCTCAAGATGAAATGCTTCTGCCAATTCTTCATGGGTAAGGGGATGTAAATGGAGAGTCAAGGCCCGTCCACCCAGAAGATTGACCCCTGAGCGGCGAAGTTTTCGGGCGCTTGAACCTGTTAAAATAAATTGGACATTTTTTGAACTTTCCAAAACCAAATGGACTTCATTCAAAAGCTCTGGAAGGCGCTGGATCTCATCAATGACCACCTGAACTTTTTCTTTTTTAAGCGCTGAAATTTCTTTCGAGAGGAGGGAAATATCTTTGCTATATCTTATAAATTCAGATTGTGAAAGAAGATTAATCATAAGATCTGGAGAAAGGGTATTTTTTAGTAAATAAGTTTTCCCAACTTGGCGGGGTCCAAGGAGAAAGAGAGAATACTTGTAATGAGATAAGTCCAAAGTTCGGTTCATTCTAACTCAATTATACCCGTAATTTTTGTAATTAACACCAAAAAATACGTGTTTTTTTTGACTCATATATTTGTTTTTTGATCTATTTTTACGTTTAACAATTGAACTTTTTTCTGAATTCTGATATTCTGAATTCAGAAAAATGGAGGTCTTTCATGTTGCCAGCACAATCTTTTGTTGCTGAAGTGAAGTCCAGAGGGCAGTTGACTATTCCCAAGAAGATTCGGGATCAGGGCTACTTGGAAGAAGGGCAAGTGGTTTCGATTATTCCCTTGGGAGATGCCTTTTTAGTGAGCCCTAAGATGTTAGAGCTGAATGAAGCTCGAAGGGAATTAAGACGATTGCTGAAATCCTCTGGACGAAGTCTCGAAGAGTTATTGGAGGGTTTGAAAGAGACCCGAGAAACCCTCTATCAGGAACGGTATGGCCGGAAAAGACATTAGAATTTTCTTGGATTCCAATGTTATTTTATCGGGTCTTTTCTCTGAAAAGGGTGCTCCACGACTGATTCTTGATCTATTGTCCTTGGGACTTCCCCGTTTTCAAGGTTTGACAGGTCGCTATAACTTGATAGAAATTGAAAGAAATATCAAAAAGAAAATGCTTCAGGTGTGGACTTCCTATGAGAATTTTTTTCTTAAACTAAATTTTAAGATTGTTCCGATGCCCTCTTTGGACGAGATAAAGGCTTTTCAAGGTCATATTGCCGAAAAAGATGTCCCCGTGCTGGCTTCTGCTTTCAGAGGGAAAGCAGATTTTCTGGTGACGGGAGATCGTAAGGATTTTCAAGCTCTTAAAGGGAAGGATTATTCATTCAAAATTGTATCCCCTTCAGAGTTTTTGGGAGAAGTCTTACATCTTCTTCAAGATTAATAAATATTCTTGGGGTCTGAGTGACAGGATGAACAATCCATTTCAGCAGGGGACCAAACCGTTAATACGACAACAGAAGCGACACCTTTGATTTCTCCCTCACTCAGCTTTTGGAAGAAGGAAGTGCAAGAAATCTCACCTTTCAAACCTTTCCCCTCCTTACAAAGGAGGGGCAAAAACCAATACAAAGTTGGACCTAACTTTTAGTTAGGTTCAACTCAACTGCAAGGCCTATTTTGTCATCAAACCCTTGCTGGGCCTGATTCTCTGGCAAGAATGTTCAAACTTTCACGCTGGTTTTAAGAAGTGAAGTACAATGTTTTCCATCTTATCAAGTCCTCAGGAGATTAGACGTAGGAAAAACCCAAGGTTTTTTCAATCCCCTCAATCCGTCGATTTGTGGACGATTGCTTTTAACCCGGATTTCTCATCAGATTTCTTGAGCTCGACCGCCCGAGTCCGCTTTGGAGGCGAGGTTGCACGACCGAGGCCGTGTGAGGCGTACTTTACAGTACGTTGAGCAGGGCTGACCGAGTTTGTACGAAGAGACGAGGCAAAATTGGCGCTCTGAGTAGAAATGTGATGAGAAATTCTGGTTAATCCTAAAAGTGCCCAAAAATTTTGACACTATGCAAAATTAAATAATTCCTTCTTGACATCTTGATTTTATTATATAGAATTCAAATATAAAATCTTATGTCGTGTCTTCAAGAGTGGGAGAATACCCACTCTTTTTAGTTTCTGGGAAAATAATAAGTGCCTTAGTTCTATTTATTCGTTTGGTTATGTTTTTTTAAGATTTTGATTATGAATGGGTTGTGTAAAAAAGAAGCTTGAGGTGAGTGATATGAATGGCGAGTTGTTAAATGTATTAGATTTTTTGGAGCGAGAGAAGGGGATTAAAAGAGAGATTCTTATTAAAGCAGTTGAATCCTCCCTTCTCTCAGCTTCTCGGAAAGGTCTGGGGGCTCAGAAAAACACGGTCGTTATTGTCGATCCTAAGACAGGTGATATCAAGGCCGTTAATAAGATGTTGGTGGTTGAAAAAGTTGTTAATTCAAAAGAAGAATTATCCTTGGAACAAGCGAAGCAGTATAAAAATAATCCCAAAATTGGAGATGAAATCGATATCGAAATTACTCCAAAGAATTTTGGAAGAATTGCAGCTCAAATTGCCAAGCAAGTCATTATCCAGAAAATCAGAGAAGCTGAGAAAGATATTCTTTTTAACGAATATAAAGAACGTACGGGTGATTTAGTTACGGGAATTGTCAGGCGCTATGAGCGTCGCAATGTCGTTGTGGATTTGGGTAAATGTGAAGCGATTCTTCCAGTGCGCGAGCAATGTCCCACTGAAAAATATCCCATAGGCTCTCGCGTGAGGGCGTATGTGATGGAGGTTAAAGATAATCCCAAAACGCTGGAAGTCATTCTTTCTAGAACCCATGCAGGTTTATTGAAGAATCTTTTTGAGTTGGAGATTCCAGAAATTTCGGATGGAATTGTTGAGATTAAAGCCGTTGCTCGAGAAGCGGGTTTTCGTTCAAAGGTGGCTGTCCATTCCTCTTCGGAAAAAATTGATCCTGTGGGAGCCTGCGTCGGAATGCGTGGGGAGAGAATTAAAAATATTGTACGAGAACTGAATGGTGAAAAGATTGATATTGTTCTTTGGAATCCGGATCACGCTGTTTTTGTAGGAAATGCCATCAGTCCTGCGAAACTAAAGAAGGTTTATGTCTCTGAACCTGGGAAAAAAGTCGAAATTTTAGTTGAACCTGATCAACTTTCTCTTGCGATTGGCAGGAAAGGGCAGAATGCCAGACTGTGTGCAAAACTAACAGGGTATCACATTGATATTTTGGCGGATCGTGTAACCCCTATCGAAGGAGCACCGAAAGAGAAACCCGAGGTTGTGTTTTCGGCCGGGGAACGTGCGGAAGAGGCTCCCTCAGGACTCAGTCTTTCTGAGGTTCAGGGATTGGAAGAAGGGATTTTAAAAAGTTTAAGACAAACAGGCTATCGAACCGTAGAGGAAGTTTTACGTTTGCCTCCTGTTGAACTTTCAAAAGTGGTTGGATTAGATGAGGCTCAAGCCATAAGAGTTTTGGAGTGGGCGAAAAAGTTATTAGAAGATCGCAATACCAAGGTCATAAAATGAGAGTTCATGAGCTGGCCAAAGAGCTAGCGATTTCAAGCAAGGTTTTGATTGAGGATTTAAAGGTGCTGGGTTTTGAAGCTAAAAACCATATGAGCGCTTTGGATCCAAAAATCGTTGAAAAAATTCGTGCTAGAAAAAAAGAAATTCACGTGGATGTTTCTTCTAAAGAAAAAACTTCTTCGGATGTGAAGAAAAATGGAGTTTTCAAATCTGAAGAATCCATTCAACCTTCCGAGACCCTAAAAAACGCTGAAAAAAAAGCAACAGATTCTGAGAAGCCTATTTTAGAAAGCCCTCTTTCAGAGCCTTCTTCTGATAAAAAAAATCTTGAGATTGCCCTTCCCATGACGGTCAGGGATTTCGCTGGGAAAGTAGGAGTTTCGCCCAATGTGGTGATTTCAAAGTTGATTGAATTAGGAGAAATGCTGGGGCTCAATCAATTTTTGACAGATCAAGATATGGTGAGTCTTTTAGCAGGCGAATATGGTTTTAAAATTCAGTTTGTCTCTGGTGGCGAGAGGGCTTCTTCTCAAGGATCGAAGGATGAAGAAGTCGAAAAGCCGGTTCATCTAACGCCTCGCCCTCCTGTGGTTACCTTTATGGGGCATGTGGATCATGGAAAAACATCGCTTTTGGATCAAATTCGTAAGACAAAGTTGGCTGAGAGAGAGTCAGGGGGTATTACACAACATATGGGCGCCTATCAAGTTGATCTTAAGCGAGGGGGAATTACCTTCTTAGATACTCCAGGTCACGAGGCTTTTACTTTGATGCGGGCTCGAGGGGCTCAGGTGACCGACATTGTTGTCTTGGTTATTGCGGCGGATGATGGAATGATGCCTCAAACATTAGAGGCGCTTGATCATTGTCGGGCTGCGGGCGTTCCCATTATCGTTGCGATTAATAAAATGGATCGGCCGGGTGTCACTTCAGATAAGGTAAAAAGGCAATTGTCGGAAAAGAATTTGCTTCCTGAGGATTGGGGAGGACAGACTATCGTCTGCGAGGTTTCAGCAAAAACAGGTGCGGGAATTGATCATCTTCTTGAAATGATTTTACTTCAGGCTGAAATCATGGAGCTTAAAGCCGATTCAACTTTAAAGGCAAGAGGCATTGTGATTGAATCAGAATTATCGAAAGAGAGAGGGGCAACGGCTACCCTTTTGGTGCGTCAGGGAACTTTTAAGGTAGGGGATGCCGTGATTTGTGGCGCAGTTTCGGGTCGAATTAAGGCTCTCTATGATGATCAAGGAAAATTGATCGAGAAGGCAGGACCTTCAACCCCTGTTGAGCTATTGGGCCTCTCGGAAGTTCCAGAAATTGGGATTGAACTTAAAGTGGCTAAGAATGAAAAAATCGCTCGCCAACTTGCAGAGAAGAAAAAAGAAGAATTAAATGCAGGGGCTTTCATTTCTCCCAAGAAGGTGACACTGGAGGATATTTTTCAACAGATTTCAGAGAAAAGACTTAAAGAGTTACGTCTTATTCTTAAGGCAGATGTTCAGGGCTCTTTGGAGGCGTTACATTCGTGTTTGGCAAACTTAAAGAGTGAGCAGGTAGAATTAAAATTTATTCATGATGGGGTGGGGGAGATTACGGAAAATGATGTCATGCTGGCCAGTGCTTCGGGAGCGATTATCATTGGATTCCATGTCAAGATCTCTGTTAAAACACGGGATCTTGCCAAAAAAGAAGGGGTTGATATTCGTCTTTATTCAATTATTTATGAGATTGCAGATCACGTGAAGAAGGCTCTAGAAGGCTTGTTGGAGCCCATTGAGAGTGAGGTTGTGGTGGGGCATGCGCTTGTTCGACAAGTTTTTGATCTTTCAAAATATGGTAAAATTGCTGGCTGCGGCATTACGGACGGGAAGGTGTTGAGATCTTCCAAAGTTCGGGTGATTCGCAACAATGACACTGTTTTCGAAGGCATGATTCAATCCCTCAAGAGGTTTAAGGACGAGGTTAAGGAAGTCCGCGAAGGTTCAGAATGTGGAATTCGTTTAAACAGTTTTGAAGAGATTCAAGAAGGGGATACCTTAGAATTTTTTGATATCGAAAAAACTGCCCAGAAATTGTAATGAATTGCTAATCCTGCCTTTCTTTCTTCCCTAAAATTATTTTTGACAAGATGGATAAGAAATAAGCTGTATTTTAATGATGGAGATTTTTTAACAATGAAACATCGGATTCCCCGTGTCAATGAGCTGATTCGACGTGAAATCAGTGATATGCTGCAAAAGGATTTTTACGATGCCCCAAATCAAATGGTCACCGTGACCGAGGTTCGAACTTCTAAGGACTTACGCAATGCCAAAGTTTTTGTGAGTGTTTATGAAGTGGATTCCAAGAAAGAATCCATCATGAGTAAGATTCGGAAAAAAGCATTGGCCATTCAGAGGGAATTGGGAGCTCGTATTCGTTTAAGATATACACCGGCACTTCATTTTGAATTGGATGAAACAGGGGAGCAAGTAGATCATCTTGATCAGATTTTTAAAAAGTTGAATATGTAAAAATGGTTACCCGTTACCGGTTACCTGTTAAGGGTCACCACTCACCAGTCATAAGGAATTTTTTTATTGACCGTCGACTCGTGACCGGTGACGGGAGACAGGTAACGGGAGACAGGTGACAGGAGGTTTTGTGGATGGTATTTTAGTCGTCGATAAACCGGGTGGTATGACCTCTCATGACGTCGTTCTTCTAGTGAGGAGAAAATTCCAGGAGAAGAAGGTAGGACATACTGGAATCTTAGATCCCATGGCTACGGGTGTATTAATTTTAGTTTTAGGAAAAGAAACAAAAAGAGCCAACATTTTAATTGATCAAGACAAAGAGTATCAGGGGATTTTACGTTTAGGCATGGAAACAAGTACGCAAGACCGGGAGGGGAAAGTCCTTTCCACGCGAGATCCTTCAGGATTAAAACCCGACCGTGTGATTGAAGTTTTACATTCTTTTAAAGGTGAAATCGAGCAAATCCCGCCCATGGTTTCCTCAAGAAGATACCAAGGCCAGCGTCTTTATGAGCTTGCTCGCAAAGGGATTGAAGTGGAACGCCTGCCAAAATCGGTTTGGATTCATGATTTGAAGATTGATTGGATTCATCTCCCCTTTGTGTCCTTTCGTTTAACCTGTTCCAAGGGGACTTATGTGAGGACTTTGTGCCATGATGTTGGAAATAGATTAGAGGTGGGTGGCCATTTATATGCTCTTCAAAGATTAAAGTCAGGCCCTTTTACAATGGAACAAACCGTTGGATGGAATGAGCTTAATCAAATGAGTCGAGAGGATGTAAGGGCTCGTCTCTTAAATTTTGATTCAATGAGGAAACAAGGGATTTTATCTCTAGGAAAAAGGGATATTGAAGAAAATGATTTTCTCGATGAACCTTCTTGGTTGAGATAAAAATACAGTTCAACCCCGTCATTCAACCCCATCATTCGATAGGGCGGACGGGGCAAGAGTTCAAAGATTTAAGTGCTTAAAGATAAAAGATAAAGGTTTAAAGGGTTTTATGCGTGTGATAGAGGGATTAAATAATTCTAAAGAGATTAAACAACCTTGTTTGGTGACCTTAGGTAATTTTGATGGAGTTCATCTAGGTCATCAACGCATTGTTCAGGAGTTGGTTAAGAGGGCTCGTCAATCAAAGGCTTCATCGGTTTTGGTCACGTTTAATCCTCATCCCAGAAAAGTCTTAGATCCTCATACGCCTCTTCAGATGATTACTTCTTTAGAAGAGAAAATTCGTTTGGTTGGAAAACTTGACGTTGATCAAATGGTCATTATTCCTTTTGATCTGGGCTTTTCCAGAATTAGTGCGGAATCATTTGTTCGAGATATTCTTTTTCCTTCCTTGAAATTTTTAGAACTAATTGTAGGTCGAAATTTCTCTTTTGGAAGAGGTCGCCAGGGGAATGTTGATCTTTTAAAACGGTTGAGTGTAGAATTAGGATACAAAATTGATTTTGTTGAGCCTGTTCAGGCTGGAGAAAAGGTCGTTTCGAGCAGTTTAATTCGTCAATTGATTCATCACGGAAATTTTAAGGAAATACCCAAGTTTTTGGGGAGGCCCTATTCTCTTTTTGGAAGAGTGGTCAAAGGCCAAAAAATGGGAAAAAAGCTTGGCTTTCCAACCGCCAATTTGGATGTGGGAGCGTTTATTCTACCTCCTCGTGGAGTCTATGCCGTTCGGACTAAGGTTTTAGGAGAGAAGGTCTTAGGCCTTGCAAATATTGGAGTTCGGCCGACCTTTACGCAAGATAAAGTTTTGACTTTTGAAGTTCATCTTTTAGATTTTGATAAGGATATTTATGGAGAGGATTTGGAAGTTACTTTTCTAGAATATATTCGAGATGAGCGGTTCTTTCAAAATCAAGATCAATTGTGTCAGCAAATTGAAAAAGATATTGAGGGATTGAAGAGAAAAGTTTCTTCATGCTAACGGAATAGCATGTGCTATAATGGGGCTCGTTTAATTTAAAATCCAAAAATCAAGATGCAAAATGACATATTAAAATCCAAAATTTCTGATGCTAGTGCAGGGGAGGCATTTTAAGTTTTACATTGTCATTTTGATTTTTGCGTTTTCATAGTCAAGTTAAGGAGAGAGGATATGTCGTTAGAAAAGAGTAAAAAGGAAGAAATTAAACAAACTTATCGAGTTCATGAGAAGGATTCGGGCTCTCCAGAGGTTCAAGTTGCCTTGTTGACCGAAAGGATTAATGGCCTGACCAAACATCTTCAAGGACATGTGAAAGATCATAGTTCTCGCAGAGGTCTTTTAAAGATGGTAGGTCACAGGAGACGTCTTTTGGATTATCTCAACAAGCAAGATACGGATCGCTATCAAAGTCTGGTAGGGAAGCTTAATTTAAGAAAATAATAACATTGTATCCATGTGCTCATGTATCTATGTATCAATTTACCAATATGTTAAAGCCAATACATTGGAAAATTGACACATTGGTGCACATGCACGTGGATGCGTCTTTAAATGAAAGGTGAAGGATTAAAGGCATGATACAAAAAGAAGAAACAACCATAGGAAATAAAAAGATTATCATTGAATCAGGGAAAATGGCAAAACAGGCTGATGGAGCTGTAACCGTCCAATTGGGGGAAACCGTCGTTTTGGTGACTGCAGTTGCGAGTTCTAGTGTGAGAGAAGGTACAGATTTTTTCCCACTCACGGTTGATTATCGAGAGAGATTGGCGGCAGCTGGAAAATTTCCAGGAGGCTATATTAAAAGAGAGGGGCGTCAGACTGAAAAAGAGATTTTGACCGCTCGTTTGACAGATCGTCCTTTAAGACCTCTTTTCCCGGATGGTTTTTTAAATGAGGTTCAGATCATGGCTCAGGTTTTGTCCGCAGATGATGACAATGATCCAGATATTTTGTCAATCATTGGGGCTTCCGCAGCGCTTCACCTTTCTGATATTCCTTTTTCAGGTCCGGTCGGGGCTGTTCGAGTGGGACTTAAAAAGGGTCATTGGATCATCAATCCCACTTATTCAGAACTTAAAGAAAGTGAATTGGATTTAGTGGTGGCTGGAACTGAAAAGGCTATTTTAATGGTTGAAGGATCTGCTCACGAGATTTCTGAAAGTCAGATGGTTGAGGCTCTTCAAGCGGGACATGCTGAAATTAAGAAGCTCGTTCGCTTACAGAATACTTTGAGAAAAAACGGGGGTAAGGCGAAACAAGAGTTCTCTCTTTTTCAAGTGGATCCAGCTGTATTAGAGGCTATGAAAAAATATTTGAGTGGGAAAATCGAAGGGGGATTGGTGGTCCCCGAAAAAGGGAAGAGAGAAGAGACCTTGGCTCATCTTTATGATGAAGTGAAAGAGGTCTTGACGGCTCAATTTCCTGAGACGCCAGAGCTGATGTTCAAAGAGGCCTTTGCTCAAATAGAGAAGTCCAAAGTTCGTCGCATGATTGTAGAAAAAGGAATTCGTAACGACGGAAGAAACTCCAAAAACATTCGCCCGATTGCCTGTGAAGTGGGCCTTCTTCCACGAACCCATGGTTCAGCTTTATTTACCCGAGGGGAAACTCAAGCGCTTGCAGTAGCAACACTAGGAACTCCAGACGATGCTCAGAAAATGGAGGGTTTTGAAGGAGAAACTTCAAAATCCTTTATGCTTCATTATAATTTTCCTCCCTTCAGTGTGGGTGAAGTGAAACCTGTTCGAGGTCCCGGCCGACGAGAGATTGGGCATGGAGCCTTGGCTGAGCGTTCTCTTTTGGCAGTGCTCCCTCCAGCATCTGATTTTCCTTACACCATTCGTATTATCTCCGATGTTTTAGAATCCAATGGCTCAAGCTCTATGGCAACGGTTTGCGGTGGAACACTTTCTTTGATGGATGCAGGAGTTCCCATTACAGCGCCGGTAGCGGGGGTTGCCATGGGACTTATTCTTGAACCTGATAAGTCTGTCGTTTTGACTGATATTCTGGGTTCAGAAGATCATTTGGGGGATATGGATTTTAAGGTGGCAGGAACTCGCAAAGGAATTACCGGATTTCAAATGGATTTAAAAATTGAAGGGCTTGAAGAACCTATTTTAAAGCAGGCCTTGGAAGAAGCTAGAATAGCTCGCTTTCATGTTTTAGAAATGATGGCAAAAGCAATCTCTCAGCCTCGAGGGAGTATTTCTGAACATGCTCCAAGGATTGTAGCGATTAAGATTAATCCTGAGAAGATTGGGCTTTTGATTGGTCCAGGTGGGAAGACCATCAAGAAGATTATTGAAGAGACCCAGACAGAGATTAATATTGAAGATGATGGAACGGTTTCCATTGCTTCTTCAAAGAGTGAGCGGGTAAAGCTTGCCATTGAAAAGATTGAAGGCTTGACGGCAGATGTTGAGATTGGAAAAATCTATAAAGGGCGTGTAAAAAATATTCTGGATTTTGGAGCCTTTGTGGAAGTTTTACCTGGCAAAGAAGGTTTGGTTCATATCTCTCAACTTGCCGATCATCGGGTGCAAAAGGTAGAGGATATTTTGAAGGTTGGCGATACCGTGATGGTAAAAGTGACCGAGATCGATGAGCGAGGCCGAATTAATCTGAGCCGAAAGGCTGCTCTGGCTGAATCTTGATTGCGTGAAACCTCTGAAAAAGGCCCATCTACTGCGTTTGCCCGCTGCGCTTCTTTGTGCGGCGTACAGAAAAAAGTACGCCTCCTCCCTCGCTCGCAGGCGCCTTGCATATGGGACCTTTTTGAGAGGTTTCCATACATAATATGCGTAAAAATGCGTAAAAAAAATTTACGGTTGAAAAAAACTCCATCAGGACGCTGGGGCGAGGTTCTTGGAATTCTTTTGATGGGGATGAGTGCCTTTGTCTTTTTAGGCCTTATTTCTTATACTCCTTTGGATATTTCTTTCCATACGGCTCACCCGCATGATCCTCCTTATAATTATGTCGGGTTGATGGGAGCTTGGTTTTCTTTCTTCGCCTTTTTTATTTTGGGACTTGCCGCTTTTCTCATTCCCCTTTTGATGGGTGTGATGGGCTTCCAAGGTTTTTGGAGGCCTTTGGCCCGAAAGTGGTGGGTGAGTTTTTCATGGATGCTCATTGCCCTGATCAGTGGTTCGTGCCTTCTTGAATTGCAGGCTCAAGTGTATCTTTATTCATCCGCGAGGCATTTTGGATTAGCCCAGATGAGTCCTGGGGGAATATTAGGACAGTGGATTTTAAGGAGGGCCTTGATCAAATGGATTGGAAAAGAAGGTTCTTATATTCTGCTTTATTCTCTTTTTCTGGCCGCCGTGGTGTTCTTGTTAGAGCTCAAACTTTCTGAAATTGGACGAGGAGTGTGGACTCATGTCTCAAATTTCTTTTTAAAGTGGCCTCAGAAAATACTTAAATTTTTAGCTTTTTTGAAGAATCGAGCCCTTGCTTTTAGAACCTCTCAAAATCTTAAACGAAATGAGATTCCTGTGATTAGAATTGGAAGAAGGGTTATTCCATCTAAGAAGGAGACTGAGGAAGAAAATAAAACCATTTTGAGCCTTGAGAGGAGAAAAACTCCTGTCGAAGAGAAGAAAGTTGAAAAGGAAAAACCCAAATCAGGGGAAGAAAAGATTCAGTTGGAACTTATTTCTTCTTGCGGTTATCAGTTGCCACCGCTCAAGCTTTTAGAGGATGGAGTCGCTCCAGTCTCTCAGGAAATAGGGACGGAAGATCTTGAACGCAATGCAGAGATTTTGAAAACAACATTGGCAGAATTTGGCGTTGAAGTCGATGTAGTTGATATTACAAAGGGTCCTGTTATTACGCGTTACGAGCTTCAGCCGGCTCCTGGGGTGAAGGTTCAAAAAATTACCGCTCTTTCAAATGACATTGCTTTAGCCATGAAGGCGACCAGTGTACGCATGGTGGCCCCCATCCCTGGAAAGGCTGCCGTTGGGGTTGAAGTCCCCAATTCGACAAGCACCATGGTGACGTTAAAGGAGCTGTTGACGTCGGAAGAATTTAGAAGTGCTCGTAAGAAAATTCCTTTGGCTCTGGGAAAGGATGTTTCAGGGCTGCCGATTGTTGCTGATTTATCTGAAATGCCCCATCTTTTAATCGCAGGGGCCACAGGATCTGGAAAGAGTATTTGTCTGGGCTCCATCATTTTAAATATTCTTTTTTATGCGACGCCAGATCATGTAAGGTTTTTGATGATTGATCCCAAGATGATTGAACTTTCTGTTTTTAATCAAATCCCTCACTTGGTGATTCCCGTGATTACCGAACCTCGTAAAGCGGCTGCAGGTTTAGGTTGGCTGGTGACTGAAATGGAACGTCGTTATAAAGTTTTTGCAGAGATGGGCGTTCGAAACATTGAGGGCTTTAATGAACGGGTTCGAAAAGAAGAAGTCATTCTTCAAGCTCAAGACACCCCCCTTCAACCCTTCCCTTATATTGTTGTGGTGATAGATGAACTGGCGGATCTTATGACGGTGGTCTCTCATGAAGTTGAAAATAGCATTGCTCGACTCGCTCAACTCTCTAGGGCGGTGGGGATTCATTTAATTCTAGCAACTCAAAGGCCTTCGGTGGATGTGATTACAGGGGTGATTAAGGCTAATTTCCCTGCACGGATCTCTTTCCAAGTTTCGTCCAGAGTAGATTCCAGAACCGTGTTGGATACCATTGGTGCGGATAAACTTTTAGGAAAAGGGGATATGCTTTTTATGCCGCCGGGTTCGTCAAAATTAATTCGAGCACAAGGAGCCTATCTGCGGGATGCTGAAATTAAAAGGGTATTGGAATTCATCAAGGCCCAGAATGTTCCTTCTTCTCCTGAGCCTACTGCAGAGGAAATTATTGAAAAGGCGCAAAGTTCCAATATGGATCTTAATTTACTCGATGATGAAAGTCTTCTTGAAGAAGCCATTCAAATCATTCGTCTGACCCAGCAGGCTTCTGTCTCTATTTTACAGAGGAAGTTGAGAATTGGGTATAGTCGGGCAGCTCGAATCATGGATCTTTTAGAGGAAAGAGGAATTGTAGGACCTTATAAGGGGAGTAAGGCAAGAGATATATTGATCGATGCTGAGGTTGGGGAATGAGAATTGAAACCTCTCAAAAAGGCCCATCTGCTGCGTTGGCTGCTTCGCTCAGTCGTGCGACGTACGGAAAAATGTACGTCTCCTCCAACGCTCGCAGCGCTCTTCCCTCTGGGACCTTTTTGAGAGGTTTCCAATCATTCAAGGTTTCAAATTATACAAGATAATGGATAAAGGGTAAGTTTTTTAAAGGAGTTATTATGGATGCTTTGGGGCAAAAGTTAAGGGAAGCGAGAGAGGGGAAGGGCCTTTCCATTGAGGAGGTCGCTCGGATGACGAAGATTCCTGACAAAATCATCGAGGCGATTGAACAGAGCTACTACGAAGAGCTCCCGGCCCCTATTTATGTGAAGGGCTTTTTAAAACTTTATGCCCGCTATGTAGGCCTTGAACCTAATGAAGTGATTCAAGATTATCAAAGACTGCAAGGAAGAGAGACAAAACAGGTTCTGATCCTTGAAGGAGAAAAGGTCAAAGGGCCGTCCTTTTTTAAAGTAGCCATGGGTTCCTTATTTCAACTTTATAGATTAACTTTAACTTTTCTTAAAAAAATTTCAAAGACGGTTTGGCTTGGGGTTGGAGGAGGGGTTTTATTGATCAGTTTATTAATGATTTTAATCGGATGGCTTCATTCTAAGCCTCTTAAAACAGAGCCTTCTCCCAGCGACGTTCTTTTAGAAAAATATTCCTCGACGAGTTTAATCACTTCTCCAGTCATTCAAACGGATTCACTCAATACGGGTCAAGAGGCTTCTCTTGTAGGCAAAGATAAACTTTCTGTAGTCAATCCTGTTTCTGATGTTACCTCCTCGTCAGATTTGGTGTTGGTGGCAGAGGCAAAGGAGCGTGTCTGGATTCGGGTTCGTGGCGATGATCAACGTATTTTTGAGGGGATATTAAAAAAGGGGTCAAGAGAGACCTGGCATGCTCATCAATTTTTTAGTTTAAAAATTGGTAAACCTGAAGCAATCCATTTAACCTTGAATGGAAAAGATTTGGAACCTCTTAAAGGAAGTCGAAAGATTAAGGAGGTTCGAGTCAATAAGAATGGATGGGTAAAATAATGATGGAACAAATTAAAGTTGGTTTAGTGAGTTTGGGATGCCCTAAGGCGCTTGTCGATTCTGAGGTCATGGCTGGGGTTCTTAAAACTCATGGCATAAGCCTTTGTCGTGAGGCCCAGGAGGCAGATGTGATTGTCATCAACACCTGCGGGTTTCTTCAGGCCTCGACCCAAGAATCCATGGATACCATTGGAGTCATGAAGCGTTTAAAAAAAGAGGGAAAATGTCGAGGCTTGGTTGTGGCTGGATGTCTTGTAGAAAGATATCCTGAGCGAATCATGAAGGAGCATCCAGAAGTGGATGCTATTTTGGGGACGTCTCATTTTGAAGAAGTAGCTATGGCAGTGGAAAAGGTTTTAAAAGGGGAACGCTATCGTGCCCTTTCCCGTCAAAAAAATCTTTTAAGCCATCGAAGCCCCATTGACCGATTGACTCCCAAGCATTTTGCCTATGTAAAGATCGCTGAGGGGTGTGATCACCCCTGCCGCTTTTGCGTCATTCCTCGGATTAAAGGCCGGCATCAAAGTCGTAGCATAGAAGATATTGAAATGGAAGTTCAAACCTTAGCTCATCGGGGGACCAAGGAGATTGTGCTTGTTGCCCAAGATTCCACAGATTATGGTCGGGATATTTATCAAGAACAGCGCTTACCGCAGCTTTTAAGAAGGCTTTGTAAAATTGAAGGGATTGAGTGGATTCGAATTCTTTATGCATATCCCTCTTATGTTTCTAAAGAGCTGGTGAGTGTGATGGCCTTGGAGCCTAAAATTTGCAAATATTTAGATATTCCCCTTCAGCACGCAGATGATGAAATGTTGAAGGCGATGGCACGGATGGGAAGTCAAAAGGAATACCGTGATTTAATTCGTTTGATGAGAAAGGAAATTGACGGGTTGGCCCTAAGAACAACTTTTATTGTTGGATTTCCTGGCGAGACCGAAGAGCGTTTTCAAAATTTATTAGATTTTATGAAGGAAATCCGATTTGAAAGGCTAGGCGTCTTTGAATTTTCAAGAGAGCCCGGGACCTATGCTGACAAGTTAGAGGATCAAGTTCCACAAGAGTTGAAGGAGACCCGAAAAGATAGAGCCATGAAGCTTCAACAGGAAATTTCTAAAGGTTTCACAAAAGAATGGGTTGGTAAATCTTTAAGTGTTCTTTGTGACCAGAGGGGACAGGATCCACGTTTCATGGAGGCACGGGCCTATTTTGATACTCCAGAAATTGACGGCGCTGTTTTTGTTTACGATGATCAGAAAATCCTTCAACCCGGAGATCAATGTTCTGTGAAGGTAATCGAGGCCTTGGAATATGATTTGGTGGGAGAAATGAACAATAATGGAAATTCAAAAATCAAATATCAAAAATCAAAATGACAATGCAAAACTTAAAATATCTCCCTTTCAATAGCATTAGAAATTTTGGATTTTAGTATGTCATTTTGATTTTTGACTTTTGAATTTTGGATTAACAATTGTTATAAGGTTATTCTCTCATGCGTTCTTGTGTCTTAAAGCTATTGATAACGGGCCTTATTGTATATTTCCTCTATCAGAAGATTTTCTTTTTCCGTCTCATCGCTTCTGGTCTTTTCGTGATCGCTTGTTTTTTTTGTCCGAGGGCCAGAACTATCATTAATCGGGGTCATGATCGTGAAAAGATATTTTTGTTTTTGGGGAATAAAATTTTAATTTCCTCCGTCTTAATTGTGCTCGCTGATTTAAAGGTTGTTCATGTGGCTATTATTGCTTGGGTGATTGGTATTGAATTTCTTCTTTCAGGGGTTGATTTGCTTAAGCGATCCTTGTATCAGGAATCTTCACAATCCCTTTTCTTTTACAAAAAGAGTTTTCTTGAGATTTTTCTCCTCTTTTTTTTATTAATGATATTTGCCTTTCAGAGTTCTTTATCGGTCTTTTTTTATCAATTTGTTCAAATGGGAATCAGTTTGGTTTGGGTTTTTCTTGCAGCCTTTTTTATGATTTCTTCTCTTGTCTCGAAGAGGTTTCAAGCGCTGCTTAAAGAGGCGTAAGAAAGATCATCGTATGAAGAAAAAACTTGTCCTTCTTTTTTCCTCCTTTTTTTACATCGGGTTTTCTCCTATCGCTCCTGGAACGGTTGGAACTTTAGGTGGAGTGGGTCTTTATTTATTGTTTCGCTTTCTCCATATTGGAAGGTGTGAAGAAATTCTTTTCCTGTTGATTCTCTTACCTATAGGAATTTGGATTTCTGGTCTTGCAGAGGAAATTTTAAAAGAAAAAGATCCAGGTCCTGTGGTGATCGATGAAGTCATTGGTTTTTTAGTGACGATGCTTTGGATTCCTTTTTCCTGGTTTTCCCTTATTGCAGGTTTCCTTTTAAATCGTTTTTTTGATATTTGGAAACCCTTTCCAGTTCGTCATCTTCAAAATTTAAGAAAAGGGTGGGGCATTGTCTTGGATGATATTCTTTCGAGTTTTTATGCCCATTGTTTTCTTCGATTTTTCTTATTTTTGTTAAAAATAAAATTATCATAACATTCGTTATATAAATAACTTATATTAATAATTTTTTTTATAAATTCCTTTGACATAGGAAAGGTAAAAAGCTACGATGGGATCACTTTCGAGGTGAGGTTTTTCTATGCCAGAGCAAAAGGTATCCACAAAGAAGCGGATGTCATCCTCCAAAAACGTTCTTTTTCCTGAAGAAAAACCTTTCTTATCTCCCAGTGATCGTCTTGAGCAAATTTTAAATTCTCCCGTCAATGCTTTAAACCTTGCTTTAAAGGGAACTCGATTAGAGGGGTGTATTCAAGAATTAATGGAGCATCTGGATGAAGTGGGAATATGTCTTAAACCCTATTTTTATCTGAGCGATGGGTACGGGACGTGTGAGGGGACTGCTAACATTGGTCTAGCTTTTTGGGATGTCGATCAGACTTTGGCTACTATTGGGGCAAGATTTCTGGGTGAGCTCTATCATCTCTGGGATATTCGGATGGTTTTAAGACATGAAATGGGGCATGCCTTTTGTTATTCATACAAGCTCTATCGGTCAAAAGAATTTAGAGAGGTTTTTAAGGTTAGAGGACATTTTTTTAATACTTACCCGATAAATGATTGTTATAAACGTAATCCCCAAAGTACAGATTTTGTAAATCCCTGTGGTGATTGTTACGCCCAAAAACATCCGGACGATGATTTTGCTGAGACTTTTGCGACATTGCTTGACCCTAGAACAAATTGGAGAAGGGTTTACCGGAACCGAAAGGGGGCATTCCATAAGCTTTTTTTTGTGGAGTCTTTAATTAAAAAATGGGGTAAAAAACCTGTTCTTGTAAAAAATGATCTTTCTAAGATTTATGGTCCCGTAGAAGAGATTTCCTCTTCGGTTAGGACATTTTTTGCAGGGAAGAGGGCGGATAGGAATTAAACGCAAGACTTCAATTTGAAAACTATACTTTAAAAAATAGCATGGCTTCCCTTTTGTCGATCTAATTCAAAACCAAGATGTTTAGCGATTCGAGTTAAATCCTTAGCTTTTAACTGAGGAAGATAAGGGCTCATGCGGCAATATGAATAGGTTTAATAATAACATCTTCAGAAGGGATTGGATCATGATGTTCTTTTAGACTTTCAATATAGAGCTTAATAGCTTCCTCGATGTTTTTGATAATTTCCTCATAAGTTTCTCCCTGAGAATGACATCCTTTGAGGGCTGGACAGAAGGCGTGGTACCCTCCCTCCTCCTCATGCTCAATGATAACTGTATCAGGGTTTTTTATAGAATTCTGAATGTAACATCGTGGGCGTAATACCGCGTAAAATGCCCACATGTCAACAGATTTAATTTTAAGCGTCCGATTTTTTCTTCTCTTTTGCGTATTTTAAACTGAGCTCTTTCCTGAGTCGGGCATCTTCAAAATTTCTTTTTTCTTCTTCTGTTTCAAGAATCAGTTGGGGGACTGTTTGAGGCTTCCCTTGGGAGTCGATGGCGACCATGGTAAAATAACAGGTGTTGGTGTGGGTTCGGATTTTAGTGATCAAATCTTCCGCGTCAATATTGATTCCAACTTCCATGGAGGTATTTCCTACGTAGCGAATCGTTGCATCAAAGGTGACCAGTTGTCCAATTCGAACGGGGGATTCAAAACTGACTCGATCAACCGAAGCGGTAACACAAATAGATTGCGCATGTCGGCAGGCGCATACATAAGCTACTTTATCTGCAATGCTTAAAATGACTCCGCCATGGACAGACCCAAGGTGATTGGCATCATTCGGCATCATGAGCTGGGACATGAGGGTTCTGGATTCTGATATCCGTTTAGTTTTTATTGATAAACTCCTTAATTTTGATTTTTGACTTTTGATTTTTGGTTTTCATTTTCCCCTTCCGGATCTACTTTTTTTAGGAAAGTATGGATTCCACATTCTAATTTTCCTTTACCAACCCATCGGCCGGACCTTTCATGAGAGCCTTCACCTACCGATTGAGTGCAAGGTTCACAGCCAATGCTGGGATACCCTTGATCATGAAGAGGATGATAAGGGACTTTGTGCTGATAAAGATAATTCCAAACTTCTTTTTTGGTCCAGTTCGCCAAAGGGTTGATTTTAATCAGTCCGCCTTCATATTCTTCTAAAATATGGGTATTCACTCGTGTGGGTGATTGATCTCGTCTGAGAGCACTAATCCAGGCCCGTAACCCTTTGATCGCTCGCTGCATGGGTTCAACCTTATTCATATGGCAGCAGCGGTCTGGATCATCATGATAGGGATGGGGACTAATGGTTTTGAAAAGTTCTTCTTTAGAAATAAGCGCTTGATATTCGATAATATTGACCCCGTACTTTTGAATAACCTTTTCTTTAAATTCCAAGGTTTCTTTAAAATGAAAACCGGTATTAAGAAAAATAATTTTCATTTTTGGATTGATTGTGCTGATCATGTGAATCAGAACCATCCCACTGGCACCAAAACCTGTGCTCATGGCAATATCAGGCCAAAACTCTTTTAGGGCCCATTCGAGAATTTCTCGAGGACCTGAGTGATTAAATCCTATCGATTTTTCTGAATACTTTTTCTCCATAACGTTTATTATAGTACAACTATGAAAATATCAAAAATCAAAATGACAAATCAAAATTAAAATGTTTCTATGATAAAATGAAACCTCTAGAAAGTAGAGGTAGGCGTTAATTATTTTTAAACTTTGCATTGTCATTTTGATTTTTGGACTTTGATTTTCGATTTTCGATAAGAGAGGTGTGCGATGTTTTTACTGATTGAAAAGGGTGGACTGATGATGATCCCCATTATGGTGGGGTCGATTTTTGGTTTTGGGATTGTGATTGAGAGACTTATTCATTTACATCGAAGTCAGATTGATGTTGAAAAGTTTATGTCGGGTATTCGTAATATTCTAAAAAAGGGAAATGTGATTGAGGCTATTTCAATTTGTGAAAATACGCCGGGGCCTGTGGCTTCCCTTCTTAAGGAGGGCATTCTTAAACATGATCGAGACAAAAAAGAAATTAAAGAGGCGATTCAGGAGGCAAGACAACATGAAATTCCCCTTTTAGAACGAAACCTCAATATTCTTAAAGTTATTGCTCATGTTGAGCCTCTGTTAGGGCTTTTGGGGATGGTCGTTGGATTTATTCAATGCTT
The DNA here is from genome assembly GCA_016178055.1 of Chlamydiota bacterium. Lineage (NCBI taxonomy): Bacteria > Pseudomonadati > Chlamydiota > Chlamydiota bacterium. The sequence continues at coordinate 39,199 of JACOUC010000015.1, forward strand.
GATGAGGATAGATCAATTTCACAAACAGGTTTATTTAAGCAATATTGCAGGTGAAATGTCAGAGGCCTTAATAGCGATGGCTGCGGGTCTTGCGGTGGCTATTCCTATTTATGTTGCCTATCATTATCTTGTTGCACGGGTTCGTGGGATTGGGGTGGATATGGAAAAAGCGGCGAATCAACTTGTGAAAATTTTGCATAATGAGGATGTCAATTAAGGTCAAAATGATTTTGAAAGCTCGAGAGTTTATCATTGGGTTTTTACTGTCTATCAGTTTTCATATATTAGGCCTATCCCTTTTTAAAATTGATTTAACAACAGGTTTTTTTATTTATCTTGTTTTAACCCTGACAGGAGTTTTTATTCCTTGGATTTTTTTTGAATACTGTAAGAAGGTAAAACACATTAATCCTTTGGAAAAAGTAATATTTCGCTGTATAATCTGCGCTCATTCCTACTTGATTGCGAAGGATGAGACACTAACAAAATGTCCGATGTGTGGAAGTCTGAGTGATGTGTAATGGTTTAGTCCCTGGAACCGAGGCGGTTTCTGACGGGGACGCTCGTCCCGACCAGCGATCGGGACGAGCTCGGCGAAGTTGTTCACTCACCTCGACTATTCGTCGAGGTACCATGCTCGTGAACGACTTCAACGCCCCATCAAAAACCGCCTCGGTTCCCTCAAGGGAGTGGGGTAGCTAAACTGTTACAACGACGTATAAAAATTTGAATGAAGAGGAAACGTTTTTATGGGGGAATGGATTGGGATTGGACGTAAGGCACGGCGCTGCTATGGGTTTGATGAAATTGCCCTTGCGCCGGGTGAGGTAACTTTAAATCCAAATGAAGTTAATCCTTCTTGGCAACTTGGAGGGATAAAATATGATGTTCCTATCATTGCAGCGGCGATGGATGGGGTTGTCAATTGTAGTTTTGCAATCAAAATGGGAAAATTGGGAGGAATAGCTGTTTTGAATCTGGAAGGGATTCAGACGCGATATGAAAATCCAGATGCGGTTTTAGATGAGATTGCGAAAGCAACCCCTGCACGAGCAACTCAGTTGGTTCAGGAAATCTATCTTGCACCCATTAAAGAGGAATTGGTCGGAAAACGCATCGAAGAAATTAAAAAAGGGGGAGCTCCTGCGGTTGTTTCCTCGATTCCCCAAAGGGCAGAACGTTTTTGTGAATTGGCTGAAGCGGCAGGGGTCGATGCCTTTGTTGTTCAATCGACGGTGACGACGGTTCAGCATGTTTCCAAAGAATATAAAACACTGGATTTTGCAAAATTTTGTAAAAAAGCAAAGGTTCCCATTATTGTTGGAAATACTGTTTCCTACAAAACATCATTAAGCCTCATGGAGACAGGGATTCAGGGACTTTTGGTGGGAATAGGACCTGGAGCGGCTTGTACGACGCGAGGAGTTTTGGGCCTTGGGGTCCCCCAAGCGACAGCCATTGTTGATTGTGCTGCGGCCAGAGATTTTTATTTTAAACAACAGGCCCGGTATGTCCCGATTATTGCTGATGGCGGAATGAGTGTGGGTGGGGATATCTGTAAAGCCATTGCCTGTGGAGCTGATGCGGTCATGGTTGGAAGTGCCTTTGCCAAGGCAATTGAAGCGCCGGGTCGAGGGTTTCACTGGGGGATGGCAACTCCTCATGCCAATCTTCCTCGAGGAACACGGATTCAAGTAGGAACGAGTGGAAGTCTAGAGCAAATTCTTTATGGGCCTGCTCAAATGGATGACGGCTCGCAAAATTTGATCGGTGCCCTTAGGACGTGTATGGGAAATCTAGGCGCTAAAAATATCCGAGAGATGCAATTGGCCGAAATTATTATTGCCCCGGCCATTCAGACGGAGGGTAAAATATTTCAGAAGGCTCAAAGAGTAGGAATGGGGAAATAAAAAATTCAAAATTTAAAAATCAAAATGCAAAATGAAGGAGTTTATTTATTAGATTCTTCCTCCGTATTTGTTTTTGAATTTTTACCAGGTTAGATATGAATGAATCCTCCTTCGAAAAAGAATTTATTGCCATTATTGATTTTGGTTCCCAGTATACCCAATTGATTGCTCGCAGGATCAGGGAAAATGCTGTGTTTTCTAGAATTTTCCCTTGCCAAACTCCAATCGATGAAATTCTTAAAAAGAAACCCAAAGGCATTATTCTCTCTGGGGGGCCTCGAAGTGTTTATGAAGAAAATGCTCCTCAGTGTAATCCTTCTTTATTCCAAAAAGGAATTCCTATTTTAGGTATTTGTTATGGAATGCAATTGATGGCTCAATCCCTTGGAGGAAGGGTTATTCCATCAGGGAAGAGGGAATATGGAAAGGCTGAACTTTGGGTAGACGCCCAAGATCGTCTCTTGGAGGGATTGACGGACCGATCGATTGTGTGGATGAGTCATGGGGATCAGGTGACTCAACTTGGAAATGGTTTCAAAATTCTTGCGCATACGTCTAATACTTCCATTGCGGCGATAGGGGATTTTGGAAAAAATATTTTCGGATTACAGTTCCATCCGGAGGTGGTTCACACCCAAGAAGGAGCTCGAATCATTCAGAATTTTCTTTTTGAAATTTGCCAGTGTTCCAAATCATGGACTATGATTTCTTTTATTAGAGCTGCGGTTCAAGATTTAAGAAACAGGATTGGAGAAGAGAAAGTTATCTGTGGCTTAAGTGGAGGAGTTGATTCTGCTGTCGTTGCAAAATTAATTCATGAAGCTGTGGGAGAAAAGCTTACGTGTATTTTTGTGAATAATGGTCTCTTGCGCTTGGGAGAGGCCGAAAAGGTTGTTAAAACTTTTCGTGATCACTTTCATATTCACTTAGTTTATGCAGATCATACTCAGACCTTTTTAGAGGCTCTAGCGGGTTTGAGTGATCCCGAAATCAAACGCAAACGAATTGGTGAGAAGTTTATTCGTGTTTTTGAAGAAGAGGTTCGAAAATTAGGGAGGATCAAGTTTTTGGCGCAAGGGACGCTCTACCCCGATGTGATTGAAAGTATTTCTCCATTAGGCGGCCCTTCTGCGACCATTAAAAGCCATCACAATGTAGGGGGGCTCCCGAAAGATCTTTCTTTTGAATTGGTTGAACCTCTTCGTGACCTTTTTAAAGATGAGGTTAGAAATCTTGGGAAAGAGCTAGGGATGAGCGAAGAAATTCTGATGCGTCAGCCTTTTCCTGGGCCAGGTCTTGCGATTCGTGTGATCGGAGAAGTGACGGAGCCCCGTTTAGAAGTCTTACGAAAAGCAGATGCGATCGTGGTAGAAGAGATTAAAAAGGCTCATCTTTATCGAAAGATTTGGCAATCCTTTGCCGTTTTACTTCCGGTAAAAACAGTGGGGGTGATGGGGGATGAGCGGACTTATGATCATGTGATTGCATTAAGGGCTGTTCATAGTTTGGATGGAATGACTGCTGATTGGGCCAAGCTCCCTTATGAGTTACTTGAAACTCTTTCCAATCGAATTATCAACGAAGTCAAAGGTGTCAATCGTGTTGTTTATGATATTAGTTCCAAGCCTCCCAGTACGATTGAATGGGAATAGGGGTGAAAAATCAAATATCAAAAATTAAATATCAAAATTAAGGAAGAATTGAATAAATAAACTCCTTCATTTTGCATTTTGATTTTTGAATTTTGATATTTTTTTATGAAGCCAGAATTTGTTCACCTTCATGTTCATTCTGAATACAGTATCCTCGATGGGGCCTGCCGTCATGAGGAGTTGATCCAGCAAGTGAAGGCCTTGGGGATGAATGCAGTCGCACAAACTGATCATGGGAATCTTTTTGGTGCCATTGAATTTTATGAACAGGCTAGAGAAAATGGCATTAAACCCATTATTGGTTGTGAGATTTATGTCAGCCCGGGGAGCCGCTTTGACAAGAAAAGTCACAACATCAAAGAAGCTTCATATCATTTGACTGTTTTAGCTGAAAATGAAGAGGGCTACCAAAATTTGCTTAAGCTTTCAACGATGGCTTATCTCGAAGGTTTTTATTATCGGCCTCGGGTTGATAAAGAAATTCTAGCCAAACATTCTAAAGGGTTAATCGGTCTTTCCGGATGTCTCAAGGGAGAAGCCAACTTTCTTTATACTCAAGGGTTGGAAAAGGAGGGGAGAGAGGCCCTTCATCAATATCAGGATATTTTTGGGAAGGGAAACTTTTATCTAGAACTGATGGATCATGAGATTGCTGATCAAAAAAAGGTGAATCGCTGGCTTCTGGAAGAATCACGAAGACAGAATATTCCTTCAATTGTCACTAACGATTGTCATTACGTTTGGCAAGAAGATCATGATTCCCATGATATTTTATTATGCATTCAAACCGGCAATGTTCTTCAAGATCAAAATCGCTTGCGTTTTCACAATGACCAATTCTTTTTGAAAAGCCCTGAAGAGATGTGGAAGAAATTTGAAGAAGTCCCAGAGGCTCTTAAGGCGACTTGTGCGATTGCCGAGAAATGTCATTTAGAATTTGATTTTCACAAGATGCATCTTCCTCAATTTGTTCCTCCTTTGGGAATGACTCAGTCAGAGTATTTACATCAATTATGTGACAAGGGAATCCAAAGAAGATATGGAAAAGCAACCCAGGAAATTTTTGAGCGAGTAAAATTCGAATTGGCCACCATCGAAACAATGAATTTTGTAAGCTACTTTCTAATCGTGTCGGATTTTATTCACTTCGCTAAAAACAATGACATTCCGGTCGGACCTGGACGAGGTTCTGCAGCGGGCAGTATTGTTGCTTATCTTTTAGAAATTACGGACATTGATCCTTTGAGCTATGGACTCATTTTTGAAAGGTTTCTGAATCCGAGTCGAATCAGCATGCCCGATATTGATATTGATTTTTGTGATGAGCGCCGAAGCGAAGTGATTAATTACGTGGCTCAAAAGTATGGGGCCCAAAATGTGGCGCAGATCATTACCTTTGGAACGATGGGAGCCAAGGCCGTCATCCGTGATGTGGGGCGTGTCATGGGGCGTCCTTATCCCGAAGTGGATCGAATTGCAAAACTCATTCCCTTTGGACCCAAAATTACTTTGAAAGATGCTCTAGCAATAGAGCCTGAATTTAAAAAAAGATATGAGGAAGAAGCAGAGGTCCGAGAAATCATTGATCAGGCCTTTCGACTGGAGGGAATGGTTCGAAATGTATCTATCCATGCGGCTGGGATTGTCATTTCTGAAAGACCTCTCACGGAATTTGTTCCCCTTTATAAAGGGACTAATGGGGATGTGACCACTCAATATCCCATGGAGGCCATTGAAAAAATAGGTCTTCTTAAAATGGATTTTTTAGGTTTAAAAACCCTGACGGTGATTCATGATACGCTTAAAATTATTGAGAGAACTCAAAACAAGATCATCGATGTCAATGCCATTCCTCTCGATGATCCTAAAACTTTTACCCTTTTAAACCAGGCGAATACAGTGGGAGTTTTTCAGCTTGAATCCGGAGGGATGAGGGATTTGGCCAAGCGCATGGGAATGGACCGTTTAGAGGATTTGATTGCTTTGATTGCCCTTTATCGACCCGGTCCCATGCACATGGTTGAGGATTTCATTGCCCGTAAGCACGGTAAAGTGAAGGTTCAATATGATCATCCCCTGCTTGAACAAATTTTAAAAGATACGTACGGAATTATGCTCTATCAAGAGCAAGTCATGACGGTTGCCAAAGTCATGGCCAATTTTACATTGGCTCAAGCCGATAATTTACGAAAGATTATGGGTAAAAAGATTGAGCATCAAATGAAAGAGCAAAAAAATATTTTTATTGAAGGAGCCCTTGCGAATAAAATCCAAAAAAATATTGCTGAAAGGGTCTTTGATTTAATGGCCTATTTTGCTGGCTATGGATTTAATAAATCGCACAGTGCTGCTTACGCGGTCATTGCTTATCGAACGGCGTACCTAAAGGCCAATGATCCTGTGGAGTATATGACGGCTCTTCTTTCAACGGAAATGAGCAATACGGATAAGCTGGTGAGATACATTAATGAGTGCCGCGACATGGGGATTCATATTGAGCCGCCCGATGTGAATGAAAGTTTTCAGAAATTTACCGTTGTGGGAAAAAATATTCGATTTGGACTTGCTGCGATCAAAAATATTGGGGAGGCCGTTGTTCAATTGATTATTTTGGAGAGAGAAAAAAATGGGAAATTTTTATCTTTCCATGATTTTTTAGACCGAATTGATTCCAAGGTTTCCAATCGAAAGGTACTTGAGAGTTTGATTAAATGTGGCGCATTTGATTCTTTTAAGGTAAGGCGCAGTCAATTGATGGCCGTGCTGGACCTTTCGCTTGAAGTGAGTCTGCGGACACGGCAAGATCAAATCAAAGGCCAATCAAACTTGTTTGAGTTTTTTAATGAACCCCCATTCAAAGGGCAGTCGATTCCTTTTCCTGATCTTCCAGAATGGGAGGAAGACAAAATTCTAACCTTTGAAAAAGAACTTTTAGGTTTTTATGTGACGGGGCATCCGTTAACGCGTTTTACAAATCTTCTCAAACTTTTTCGAACCCATACCTCGGTCACACTTTCGGAGTGTAAGGATGGTGATGAAATTATGATGGGAGGAATTTTAAGTAAGGTGCAATTAAAGACTACAAAGCGAGGGGATCGGATGGCCATCCTCTTTTTTGAGGATTTAGAAGGAATGACGGAGATGGTCGTTTATCCAAAAGTTTTTGAAAAAATTCGTTCTCTCGTTCAGGAAGACCAGATTTGTTTTATTGAAGGTAAAGTAGAATTAAGAGATGATACTCCCAAAGTGGTGGTCAATGAAATGACTCACTTAAATGAAGCGCTGAAAGTTTACATAAAATCAATTGACATTCAAATGAAGGCGGGTGAAATAAAATCAGAAGATTTAGATCAGCTTTATAAAGAGCTTTTAGGAGAGAAGGGGGATTGCCCCGTCACGATTCAGTTTTTATTTCCGGAAGGAAGCAAGATCACGATGGCAACCTCTCCCAAATTTAAGATTAAACCTTCCCTCGAAGTCATTCAGCGTTTGAAGGAGATGTTTGGCGATCATGCAGTTGTTGTAAAAAAATTTTGAACTGTATTGTGAATGGAGGTAGTTTTATGATTGAACGATACTCAACTCCAGAAATGGTCAATCATTGGAGTGAAGAAAAAAAATTAGCTTTATGGCTTAAAATTGAACTTTTGGCTTTAGAATCAATGGTGAAATTAGGAAAAGTTCCAAAATCTGATTTTGAAAAGATCAAAAAAGGGGCCCATTTTCATCTTAAACGCGTTAGTGAGATTGAAAAGAGTGTTGAGCATGATGTGATTGCATTCTTAACAAATCTTTCTGAAAATATCGGTTCTTCAGCCCGCTTTATTCATTTTGGGCTTACTTCTTCAGATGTTCTTGATACCTCCTTGGCTGTTTTAATGGTTGATGCAATGGATATTCTGATCAAGGACTTTGACGTGTTAGTCCAGGTGATGAAGGAGAAGGCCGTTCAATATAAGCATACCTTGATGATGGGGCGTTCTCATGGAGTTCATGCGGAACCCACCACACTCGGTTTAAAATTAGCCCTTTTTCTAGATGAGCTTTATCGAAATAGGGAGCGATTAACCTCTGCAAAAAAAATCATCGGTTTTGGAAAAATTTCAGGAGCGGTTGGAACCCACGCCCATGTAGATCTTCAGGTTGAGGAATATGTATGTAAAAAATTAAATTTAATGCCTGCGCCCGTGAGCAGTCAGATTATTCAACGAGATCGACATGCCCAGTATATCAGTGCCCTTGCAATTTTCGGCTCTTCTTTAGAAAAATTTGCTCTTGAAATTCGTAATTTGCAAAGAACCGAGATTCAAGAGATCGAAGAGGGATTTGGAAAGGAACAAAAAGGGTCCTCTGCGATGCCGCACAAGCGTAATCCCATTACCTGTGAGAGAATTTGTGGTCTGGCGAGGGTTTTAAGAGGCTATGCAGTGGCTGCCATGGAAAATGTGGCTCTCTGGCATGAGCGTGATATGACTCACTCTTCTGTTGAACGAATTATCATTCCAGATGCAACGACGCTCATTCACACTATGATTCGCCTTACAGTACGTGTTTTCCAAAATATGGTTGTCTATCCTCAAAATATGATGAGAAATATAGGGTTAACTCAAGGAGCTGTTTTTTCTCAGCGCTTGCTTTTGGAGCTGATTCAAAAAGGGAAGACACGGGAAGAAGCCTATCGAATCGTGCAGAGGGTGTCTTTAAAGGCGTGGGATGAAAAGAAAAATCTCAAAGAATCCCTTTTGGGCGATAAAGAATTTTTAAAACTGATCGATTCAAAAAGGATCGAAGCATGTTTTGACTTAAAGTATCATCTCAAACATGTGGATGATGTATTTAAGCGATTGGGACTATAAAGGAAAATGATCATGCTAAAACGTCTTTTTATTAAAAATATTGCCTTGATTGAAGAATTGGAAGTTGAGTGGGGAAAGGGTTTTAATGCCCTTACAGGGGAAACAGGGGCTGGGAAATCCATCACGGTAGGCGCCTTGCTTTTAATTTTGGGAGAGAAGGCCTCCTCGGATTGGGTGAGGGAAGGGGAGACCCGTGGTTGGGTCGAAGCCTCTTTCGAGGTTTCAAATGACTCAGAAATTTGGGGTCTTTTATCCGAACAAGGGTTAGAGACCGATTCAGGAGAGTTGGTGATCCGCCGCGAGGTGTCCTCGGATGGAAAATCAAGGGCGTTTGTCAGCGGATCTCAAGTGAATATCTCCTTTTTAAAGAGTATGGGAGAGTGTTTAATTGATCTTCATGGTCAGCACGCACATCAGTCCCTTTTAAAGCCTCATCGTCAGATGGAGTTTGTGGATCTTTTGGGAAATTTAATGGATCAACGTAAAAAGATGAAGGAAAGTTACACGCGTCTTCAAAATCTTTTAGAACAAAAAAAAGGTCTTGAAATGATTTTTCAGGATAGAGAAAAACAATTAGATTTTTTGCGGTATCAGGAAAAAGAAATAAAGGCCTTAAATTATCAACCGAGTGAGGAGGTTGCTTTAGAGGACGAGGCAAAAATTCTTTCTCATCACGAAAGAATTAAAGCTTTGGTTCAAAGTTTAGAAAATACCTTATCCGAATCAAATCCTTCATTACGGGATCTTTTTTCAAAATTGGTTTTGGACCTTAAAGCGATTGCCGAGTTTGATTCTTCTTTGATTCCAGAAATATCTTCTCTTGAAAATTTACATTATGCCGTCGATGGGATTCAAAGCCTGATTCGGGAAAAATTTCGAGTCATGGATTATGATCCTGAGCGGTTAGAGTTTATTGAGGAAAGACTTCTTGAAATTCAAAGGCTAAAAAAGAAGTATGGGGATGATTTAGAAAAAATTCTTTTGGAAATTCAGGAGAAACTTTCTTCGCTTGAAAGGGGAGAAGAAAAATTGGAAGAAATTTCAGCGGCTTATAAAAATGAAGAAAAATTCTATTATGAAAATGCAGATCGTCTCACGCAGCAAAGAAAGCATCAGAGCCAAAAACTTGCTCTCGGGATGGTGAAAGAGCTGGAAGTTTTAGGGATGAAGGCGGCGAGGTTTGAAGTGAGGGTAGAAGAGTCACGGATGATTGGCCCTGCCGGGAAAGATGAAATTTGTTTTTATATTTCGACCAATGCTGGAGAGTCTCCTAAACCTCTGGGTGAGATTGCATCAGGCGGAGAGCTTTCTCGAGTGATGCTGGCCATGAAGGCATTGTTAAGTGAAAAGTCCTTCGTTCCCGTTTTGGTTTTTGATGAAATTGATGCCAATTTAGGAGGGACGAGTGCCCATCAAGTTGCGCACAAATTAAAGGATCTTTCTCGAAATCATCAAGTCATTGCCATTACCCATTTGGCTCAAATTGCTGCCTGTGCAGATCAGCATTACGGTGTTGAGAAGGTTCAGTCTTCAAAGAGAGTGACCATTCAAATTCGTTCTTTAAATGCTCAAGATCGAGCCCGTGAGATTGCACGAATGTTGGGAGGAAATCAAACTTCTAAGATTGCCTTAACACATGCTCAAGAGCTCTTAAGTGTAGGGAAAAAGTAGTTAACGCTTCACTCTTTGTGAAGGTCTGATAGTATGGTTGAAACGATGATGGAAATTAATGCATCTATGTTCTCATAACTCCCCCCAACCCCTCTTATCTTAAGAGGGGGGAACCCTCCCCTTATATAAGGGGAGTTGGAGGGGTTATTTTCATCCACTGAGTGTCAAATGACTAAAGCTGAGCCATTTAGATTTTAAATTTCAAGGAGTTCATATGATCAAGGCAAAAATTGAAGTGACGCTTAAAAAAGGGGTTTCAGACCCGCAGGGGCTGACGGTTCAACATGCCCTAAAGACTTTGCAATATTCGGGTATTCATGAAGTAAGGGTTGGAAAATATGTAGAGGTTTTTTTGGAGGCTCAGAATCCCGAAGAGGCAAAACCCAAAATCCAGTCCATTTGTGAAAAATTGTTGGTGAATCCGATCATTGAACAATATCGGTATGAACTTGAGCTTTGTTAACGAAAATTAAAGGTAATAGTTTAGTCCCGGGAACTGAGACGGTTTCTGACGGGGCGCTCGGGCCGCCCACCGGCGGCCTGTCGCTCGACGGAGTCGCCCGCTCGGGCCGACTATTCGTCGGCCCACCGGGTCGCGGACGTCTCCAACGCCCGACAGAAACCGCCTCAGTTCCCTCGAGGGAGAATAGACTAAACTGTTGCAATTAGAGCGGGTAAAGTTTCAGAAATTGGTCAGCAGTATAAATTGGAATCCCTTGAAATTCTTTTAAAGTGAATAGATCGTGGTCTCCTGAAACGATACAATTTGCTTTTGCGGTTATTGCGCATTCAAGAATGCGGTTGTCCGGTGGGTCGTTTGAAATAACAGAGATTTTTTCTGTGGGGGAGACCATTTCACCTACCGAGATGAGTTCCGTCAATATGATTTCTGTTGCTTCTTCGGGATATTGAAACTTATTTCCTTCAAGCACACCCCGGAGTTCTTGAATGAGAGGATGAGAAACGGCGATTGAGATTTTTCCCTTAATGGCCATTTCTAAAATCTTTTTTGGTTTTCCACCAAAAACGATGGCAGAGATGAGAATATTAGTATCTAAAACAACTTTAATGATACTCAATGTGAGGATTTTCTCTTTTCACGAAATTGTTTGATCGCCATTTCAATGTCCGATTCCTTTAGCTTTAAAGATCCCACTTGTTTTTTGCCAAAGGCAAAAATGGTTTTCCATTTGTTCTTTCGATCAATATAGGCTCGTGAAGCTTCACGTATTAATTCTGATCGGGTACGAGACTCATTCCGAGCCATTTTATCAATGAGAGAAAGAAGGTGATTTTGAAAAGAAATATTAACAGTTTTTGTCTTCATAAGGCCTCATGTTTAAGTCCAAATTCATTATATACAAAGTTTGTATATTAATAAATAGAAAAATAATCATCCCACCACCTGCTGTACCACCAAAGTGGATCCGACTCTCTCCCACCTCTCGTACTGCCAAAAGCAGGTCCGCCTTGGGTGGACTGGTCCAAAGGGTCAACAGCAGGTGGTGGGGTCATTCCTTTAGTTGAATTTTATGATGTTCGATGCTAGCATGAAGCTCGTTTTTTGAACTTCATGACAGGTGACTTCATGACAGGTGGTGGGATGAAATTTGCCGTTGTGGTTTTTCCAGGCTCGAATTGTGATGCAGACTGTTTTCATGTGATAAGTGAGGTCCTGCATGAAGAAGTTGAATATGTCTGGCATCAGGAGACCGATGTTTCAAAATTTGATTGCGTCATTCTTCCAGGCGGATTTTCCTATGGAGATTATTTAAGGACGGGTGCCATTGCCCGTTTTTCTCCCGTGATGAATGCTGTTCTTCAGTTTGCAAAAAAAGGTGGGCTTGTCCTAGGAATTTGCAATGGATTTCAAATTCTACTAGAGGCCGGGCTTCTTCCAGGTGCGATGCTTCGTAATAATTCTTTAAAATTTATTTGTAAATATATCCATATCCGCTCTGAAAATGTGAATACTCCTTTTAGCAATCAATGTAAAGTAGGTGAGTCTCTTAGAATTCCTATTGCCCATGGAGAAGGAAATTATTTTGTTGATGAAGCGACCCTTCAGAAAATGAAGCAAAAGGGTCAAATTGTTTTTAAGTATTGTGATGAGGCGGGGCATGTTACTCAAGAGTCTAATCCGAATGGATCTCTTGAAAATATTGCGGGGATTACGAATGAAGAAGGAAATGTGCTTGGAATGATGCCCCATCCAGAGCGAGCTTCGGAGCTTGTTTTAGGATCCATTGACGGGAAAAAAATATTTGAATCAGTGCTTCAGGGAATGGCTAAACATTTATGACAAAACTAACCGCCCTTACTCCACAAATGATTACGCAGCATGGATTAACCCTTGAAGAATACGAGCGTGTAAAAATGCTTCTGGGGCGAGAGCCGAATTTTTTAGAATTGGGTCTTTTCTCGGTAATGTGGAGTGAACATTGTGGTTATAAAAATTCCAAACTGGAGCTCAAAAAACTTCCAACTCAAGGAAAGAAAATTCTCATTAAAGCAGGTGATGAAAATGCAGGGGCTATTGACATTGGAGATGGATGGTGTCTTGTTTTTAAAATGGAAAGCCATAACCATCCTTCTGCGATTGAGCCTTTTCAGGGCGCCGCAACGGGAGTGGGAGGGATTATTCGAGATATTTTTACCATGGGGGCTCGTCCAATTGCGCTCATGGATTCTCTGAGATTTGGGAGACTAGACGAACCCAAGTCACGGGCCCTTCTCAATGGAGTCGTTTCAGGAATTGCTCATTATGGAAATTGTATTGGAATTCCGACAGTAGGAGGTGAGGTCTATTTTGAAGAATGTTATTTAACCAACCCTCTGGTGAATGTTTTTTGTTTGGGCCTTGCCCGTCATTCTGAGCTTGTGAAAGGGAAAGCGGTCGGTATTGGAAATCCTGTGTTTTATGTGGGGGCTGCTACAGGGCGGGATGGAATTCACGGGGCTACGTTTGCCTCAGATGAATTAACCGAAACTTCTCATGAGGATCGACCCAGTGTTCAGACGGCGGACCCTTTTATGGAAAAACTTTTGGTGGAGGCTTGTCTGGAACTTTTTAAAAAACCTGAATGTGTCATTGGGGTCCAGGACATGGGAGCTGCAGGACTTACTTGTTCAACGTGTGAAACGGCCTCTCGTGGCAATTCTGGAATTGAAATTGATGTGTCGCTTGTCCCTCAAAGAGAAACCGGAATGAATCCTTATGAAATTATGCTTTCTGAATCTCAGGAGCGCATGCTGGTGATTGTCCGAAAGGGGCATGAAAAAGAGGTTTTAAAGATTTTTGATAAATGGGGACTTCATGCAGCCCAGATCGGTCATGTGACGGATACAGGTCATATGGTGGTAAAGGAAAAAGGTGTCGTTGTTGCAGATGTTCCTTCTAAGGCCTTAACGGATGAGGCTCCTCTTTATGCAAGAGAGGCCCGAAGGCCGGCTTATCTTGATGAAATTAATCACTTAAGTGATGCAGGTCCTGAATTCGAAAATTATAGTGAGACCCTCATTCAACTTTTAGGGGAGCCAACGCTCGCAAGCAAGCGCTGGATTTATGAACAGTACGACCACATGGTCATGACCAATACAGCTCTCCCTCCAGGATCCGATGCGGCTGTCTTTCGTTTGAAAGAGGCTGGAAAATGGATCGCCATGACCAGTGATTGCAATGGGCGGTATTGCTATTTGAATCCTTATCAGGGGGCGATGATGGCAGTTGCAGAGGCCGCTCGTAATTTAGTGGTTTCAGGGGCTCGACCTTTAGGCCTGACCGATTGTTTGAATTTTGGAAATCCGCTAAAGCCTGAAAATTTTTGGCAGCTTCGACAAGGCATTGAGGGTATTCGGGATGCCTGTCTTAAATTTGCAATTCCTGTGACCGGTGGAAATGTTAGTCTTTACAATGAAAGTCCACAAGGTGCAGTTTATCCTACTCCAACCATTGGAATGGTGGGGCTTATTGAAGAAGAAAAACAGATTACGACTGCCTTCTTTAAGAATGAGGGCGATTTTATTTTTTTAACTGGAGGGTTTGGGAAAGGTTTAGGAGGAAGTGAATATTTGTGGAGAATTCGAAAGAATCATAAAGGTCCTCTCCCTTTTTTTGATATTGAAAAAGAGATGAGACTTCAAGATTTTATCAGTGAGGCTATTCGAAAAGGATGGGTGAAAAGTGCCCATGACTGCTCGGAGGGGGGATTAGCGGTTGCCCTTTCAGAATCCGCTATTGGAGGAGGAAAGGGGATTTCCTGTCAATGGGATGCTTCTCAAAATTTAAGAAGGGACGAAATGCTTTTTGGTGAATCTCCTTCGCGGGTGGTCCTCTCCATCGATCGTCAAAATCAAGAAGCCATTTCAAAACTTGCAAGTGATTTTGATGTTGAGCTTTCAAAATTGGGAGAAGTTAAAAGTAAGGGCTTTCAAATATCTATTTCAAATTTTAAGGTCATAGATACGACTTTAGAAAAAATCGAGAAACCATGGAGAACCTCAATTGAATCATGGATGAATCCATAAACGAAGAAATTCAAGAAGAGAATTTGCGTCCGAAAGATGCTTGCGGTGTTTTCGGCGTTTTTGGTAATGACAATGCTTCTCATTTAACTTATTTGGGTCTTTATGCTCTTCAGCATCGGGGTCAAGAATCGGCGGGGATTGTTGCAAGCGATGGAAAAACCCTTAAGGTTCATAAGGGCATGGGACTGGTCGGAGAGGTCTTTGGTGAGAAGACGTTAAAGGCCCTTACGGGCTCGATTGCCATTGGCCATGTTCGCTATTCGACCACAGGTTCCAGCCTCATTGAAAATGCCCAGCCACTTCTCGTGAGCTGTTCCAAAGGGGATATTGCGATTGGGCATAATGGAAATTTGGTAAATGCTCGAGAACTTCGTGAAGAGCTTGAACGGAAGGGATCTATTTTTCAGACAACCGTTGATAGTGAAATTTTTCTTCATTTAATTGCAAGATCTTCTCTCCCCTCTCGAGAAGAAGCTCTCATTGATGCCATCAAAAAAGTGCGAGGGGCTTATACCTTGGTCATTTTATGGGAAGACGAAATTATCGGGGTTCGAGATCCCAATGGGTTTAGACCTTTGTGTCTGGGAGAAAAGGACGGGGCTTATATTTTGGCCTCTGAGACCTGTGCGCTTGACTTGATTGGAGCCCGTTTTGTTCGAGATATTGAGCCAGGGGAAATTGTTTTCATTGGGAAAAATATTTTGCGATCGATTAAACCCTTTGGCGAAAATCTTAAAACCTCCTTTTGCATTTTTGAAAATATTTATTTTTCCCGTCCGGACAGTTGGATAATGGGCCATAGCGTTCACTCCATTCGTAAACAACTTGGAGTGGAACTTGCTCGTGAACATGCTGTCGAGGCTGATGTTGTGATTCCTGTCCCTGACTCTGGAAATTCTGCTGCTTTGGGATATTCTCAAGAATCTGGAATCCCGCTTGAAGTGGGTTTTATTCGAAACCATTATGTAGGCCGAACTTTCTTGCAACCCAGTCAATTTGTACGTGATTTGGGGGTAACGATTAAATTAAATCCCATTAGAGAAGTCATTCAAGGAAAAAGAATTATTGTGATCGATGACTCTATTGTTCGTGGAACGACCAGCCGCTCCCGCGTCAGAATCTTGAGAGAATCAGGAGCGAAGGAAGTTCATGTAAGAATCAGCTGCCCTCCCCACGTAAGCCCCTGCTACTATGGGATCGATTTTCCCTCTTCGGAGGAATTGATCGCCTCCTCTCATAATCTCGATGAAATTCGAAATTATCTTGAGGCGGATAGTCTGGGCTATCTGAGTCTGGAAGGAATGCTGAGAGCGATGCAGCATCTTAAAATTGGATTTTGCACCGCCTGCTACACCCGCGACTATCCCGTCCCCGTTTCTGAAGGGACCAACAAATCCGTCATGGAACACAAGCGAAAGAGAATTATTTTATAGGAATAGGGGACGTGAGCTAATGCGAATTTTGGGTCAAACCGACAAAATTTGGTAGATAGGTGACAAAAATTGTAAGGCGAATGACAAAAATTGTCAGCGGGTGACCAAAATTTGGTAAGGTAAGATTGATATTTGAAGTGGAAAAGCAAGAAATTGAGCTTGGGAAGAGTCTTA
>JACOUC010000016.1 GCA_016178055.1 Chlamydiota bacterium
AGCCAGGGGGACCGACACGCAAGGGGATGCTTGAAATTAAGAATGAGGCGACGACAAGTTCCGTTCCTCTTAAAGATCCAGAACTTTCAGGCGATCGAGCCCATCTTGATTTTGGAGATGATAATAGCCGATGGCCGGGTCAATCGTCCTTCTCTCCAGATGGAACAAAGGTGGTTACAGTTGGAAATGCAGTCATTCTGAGAAACACGGTTCGTGAAGATAACATAATAACGAGTCAGTTTTTTTCTGTAAAAGTTTGGAATGTTAAGACAGGAAATCTTCTTCCTAGTCCCGTTTATGATCGAGTAAGAAGGCCTAGGTTTGATTCTAGGTTTGAGCGAATGGACGAGTATGATCGCCTAGTAATGGTCGATAAATCTATAGGAAGAGACCTGCACGCCGCCTCCTTTTCTAGCGATGGAAAATATTTCATCATGGCTGTGGACAAAAAAATTAAAATTTGGGACATGGAACAAAATCAACTTTTGATGAGGGGTTTTCCATCTGGGAAAGGGAAGTGCACTGCCATTCTTTGTCGTGGAAATCAGCTTATCATGGGAACGGAGAAAGGGCATGTGATCATTCAACAAGAGATTGTGACGGAGGCTCAGGGTGAAGCTTCGAAGAGTTGGGTGATGGAAAACCAGATCCTTCGCTCCGCTCAGGATGACAACCCCTCCTCTGTCATTCTGAGGGCCGAGCCCGAAGAATCTAGCTTTGAAGTTATGACGCCGCGGTTAACTCCTTACGAAAACGTCACTGCCTCAGCCATTTCTCCCGATGGGAGGTGGGTGGTGTTGGCGCTTAGTACGAAGGAGGTGGTTCTCATAGATGTGGCAAGTGGAACTCAAACTACTCTGCCAATCGCTCTTCCATTTAAACCCTCTTGCGTCGCCTTTTCTCCGAAGGGAGACAAGTTTGCCGTAGGGACTCAAGATGGGGTTGTGAGAGTTTTGGATGTAGCAACAGGGAAAGAAGATCCTCCCATAGGAATTTCTGGGTCAGGTGCTATTTCTGCTATTGCATTTTCTCCAGATGGAGGAACGCTTGTAACAGGTGATTCTATGAGGAACGTGAAATGGTGGAACACGCAAACAGGAACGTATATAAATGGAATTTTTAATATTGCTGAAATTCTTGCCATTCAATTTTCTTCCGATGGCCAGAATGTTCTGGTTAATACGGGTGTTGATGACATTTTTTTATTTGATATAACTAAGCAAGGTTTTGACCCAAAAACATTAAGACGAATTTTGGATATAAAATTTAAAGACGCATCTTTTTCTCCCTCTGGCACACGCCTTGTCACCAGGGTTTCAGATGATTCTATTGTGATTTGGAATACTGAAAGTGATCAACCCAGTGTTCTCAGAAACATTTCAGGAAAATTCTCAACCTACACTTTCTCCCCCGACGGAAATTCTCTCGTCACCGGTGATGAACATGGCTACATCCGCTTCTGGAATCTTGCGAATGGTTCTCCGAAACAAATCTTAGGCGGAAATCTTTCGAATCGAACTCCTGTGAGAAAAATTGCTTATTCCCAAGATGGAACGAGAATGATTGCGACTTATGAAAATGGATCTGTTCTCGTCTGGGACGCCAAGACGCTTGTGCCGATTGAAAGCTTGAGTGATCCTTCTACACAGAATCAGCAAGCCTCAGATACACCCGTTCTTGATGCCGCTTTTTTAACTCCCCCAGCCCCTCTTACACTAAGAGGGGAGCAAACTCTCCCCTTTAGTTTAAAGGGGAGTGGGAGGGGTTACGAGGATGGCTTGAGCATTGTGACTGTCGCTGAAAAGGGAGAGGGTGATAAAAAGAAGAATGAAGTAAAGATTTGGAAGCGGGGAGCAGCAAACTCTCAGACGGTTGAACCGTCAGCGGGCTCAGACGAAATGTCAGGACTTTCTCCAGGAACATCTAGACCAATGGCTGTGGAACACGATGTATTATTAACGCTCTCTCATCAGTTGGCTCAGGTGGTGGAGAATTTCTTGGCTGGACAAAAAGCTGTGAGTTTAGGGTGGGAGGAAGAGTCTCCAGTCCCCAGTGCTGAATCTTCCCCAAATAGAGAGTTGATACCCGGTAACCGGCAACCGGCAACTGGCAACCCGCAACCGGCCACAGGTAACGAGTCGTTAAGTCTTCCCCCCAACACCACCGCCGTGGCCCTTTCTCCGGATGGGAAGACCGTGGTTTATGGGACGAGAGAGGGGAAGATGTTTAAGAGAGATCTTGAAAAACCTGACAGTCCACATGAAGAATTTAAATTTGAGAATGGAAATGCATTTCCAAATTCAATCACGGTGATTCGTTTTTCGCCGGATGGACTCACGGTTGCGGCTGGAGATGAGAAAGGGTTTTTAAGAATTTGGGATATTCAGGATTTAACTCAGGGTAGCAACGTATTTCATGGAGGGAAGTCGTTAGCCGAGCGTGAGATTAAGAATATCGTCTTCAATCTGGATGGAAATTGGTGCCATGTTGTTGCAGATGGAGATTTTTTCACTGTGACTTTAATCAATACGCAATCAAAACCTCAACCACATTCTACAAGTCGTGAAGAAGTATCGTCATCATTTGTTTGGTCGAAAGACGGGACAATGAAAGTTTATGGTAAGCCAAATGGACAGGTAAGCGTTATTTCTGTGAATCAACCGGGGCAAAAAGCTGAATTTCAATTAGGCGTATCAGCCGACTTTGTCGCTATTTCTCCAAATAACGATTTAATCGCGGATATCCAAGGCATTCATTTTACATCTGATGGTTTGGGCCTCATTATCCAGACAAAAGACGCCGTGCATGTTTATGATTTGGCGATGAAGGTTTCAAAAGAAATAGCCCAAAAGGGAGCTGGAGCCACAACCTTCTGGTCTGCCGTTTCTGAATCTGGCGATAAAATTTTGGTGGGAGATGACGTGAGTGGGGTGAGGGTGATTGATTTGCAGGCTGCTGCAACAGGGGCCCAGAGCCAGGTAGTGGAAGAGGCCGAAGAAGGCTATGTCCTTCAAAAATCCATTGATCCTTCGCGGCTTAATCCTTCAGAGCTTGGGGGCTGTGTCAGCCTGTTGCTGCCAGGCGGGCAACAGATGGTTTATGGGACAAAGGACGGACACCTTTTTTGGGTGGATTTTTTAGATTCGGGGAAAAATCAAGAATTGCTTAAACGAAATGGTTCGAAACCGTTTGCCTCTGAGGTCACTGCCATTGCTTTTGCAAACGGGCAGATTGTGGCTGCATCGAAAAGCTTGGATGATAAAATTGAAAGGTGGTCTTCGGATGGCTCCGCCCTAGAACCTATTCCAAAATTTAGAGCAAGCGTGATGGCTCTTTCTGTTGCGAATGATTTGGAAATCGCGATTTTATTTCAGAATAAAACCAGCTGTACCGTTAATCAGAGGAGAGGCCTAGAATTCACTTTGAGTGATAAGGAGAGGCCAAGCGGAAGTCATACTGCGATTGCTCCTCCGAAAGGTATAAGTTTTTTTATCTACGCATTTGGAGGCCCGTCTGGAGCTGTTCAGATTCTCAATGAAAGAGGTCGTAAGCTAAATGAGATTTCTGTTGAAGGTCTTCAAGCCCTTGTTTTTACCCAAGATGGAGAGCATTTGATTCTGGTCACGGAGCAAGGTGTCCGAATAGAGCCTGTCACTCCTTCGGCTGACAGTCCAACTGTAACACGGTCTTTCCCTGCCGAGGGCTTTGGAAAATTTGTTGCCATTTCTTCCGATGGGCAAAACCTTTTAAGTTTAGATGGCGGCGTGCTTAAGACGTGGCGATTAGACAAGATTGTTAGGGAAACTCCTCAGGGAAAAGCCCCTGAGCCTGTTGAAAAAATACAAGCTTCAGCCAATGCACTTCCAAGCCCGTCGCCTTCGCCTATTCCAGGAATTGCCTCCGCCGCGATCCAGGATTTTCTCAAGCTGTTATGGCCCTTTCTCACCATCGCCCAGCCGGTGTATATTTTGTCGCTTATTCCACAGCTTTCAGAAGCGGTTTCGCAATTGCCTCTGCTCAATCGTGTTCTGGAGCTTTTAGACGAGGCGATGGAGGTTCAGAAGGGGAACGAAGAGGTGGTACGGCAGTTAAGAGAGATTCAGAGCGCTTATAACTCCCCCAACCCCTCTTTAGAAAAAAGAGGGGGGACTACGCTTACTCGTGAGGAGATGGAGAACGAATTGATCGGGCTTTTGAAGGCGAAAGCGGATGTACAAAGAGTTAATCCTGAAAGGACGCAAGTTCTAGGGCGCTTATTGGTTGAAGGATTGACAGAGGGCAGGGGAGAAAGTTTTATAAAATTGGTAGAAATGATCGAAGAAATTACAGGCATTCATTTTGATTTTTCGGCAAGCGGATGGGCGTTTGAAGAAGTTACAGAGGATTCAGATATTGATTATCTTCGAGCCTCTATCGAGATGCAGGAGGACTTAAAGGCGATGGAGACAGAAATGGGCGAAGGTGTTTTGGGCACAGTTAAAGATCACTCTGAGCCCGCTTATGTTGTGGATACGATTGACCATGTTCTGAATATAGACGATTTGGCAGTGGAAGAGGTCGACGGAAAAATCAAGATTCATTTCAATCACAGGGTCCAGCTTAAAGCGCTGATAGAGTCCAAGATTTTATGGAAGAAGGGGGATCGCCTTGGCTTTATCGTTCCAGATCGCCCTGTTAATGGGACTGAAAGACGGGCCCCTGAGGTTGTGAGGATTTTGATTCAAGAAATCATGGGATTAAAACAAATTGAGATTTTTGAGGAAAAACCTTTTGAAGAAATACAAAGTAAAATTACACAAACGACAGGAATCCAACGAGACAATATTGTTTTTGTGGTGGATGTTTCTAGCATCCAGCCTCCAGCTTCTAGCTCACTTAAAATTTTACCCGTAAAAGATGGTTCCAATTTCTATGCCATGATGAGCTTTGCCCTTCTTTATGCAAGATTAGGAAAGATCGAATCTGGAGATCAGCTTACACAACTTCTCGAAGCCTTACGTCAAGAACTTCCTAAACTCGGTGTAAAAGGTGAAG
Source organism: Chlamydiota bacterium (assembly GCA_016178055.1). Taxonomy (NCBI): domain Bacteria; kingdom Pseudomonadati; phylum Chlamydiota; species Chlamydiota bacterium. The sequence continues at coordinate 5,035 of JACOUC010000016.1, forward strand.
AAGTAGAAAAATTAATACAAGAATTAAAAGAAGGCCACATTTTATCTCCTGTCAAATTCGATCGCCTCAGCACAAGCTTTGACCGCCTGCACAGACAAAAACTTTTGGTTGAGACGGCCATGTAGCGTCACACGTCATTCCGGCAGGTTTTAAGCCGGAATCCAGACCGCGTCTCAAAACCGTTTTCTTAACTCTCCTAAAATGCTACAATGAGAGACTAGGAGGTCAGAGTGCACCTGACAAATCATGTTCTCATGAAGAATTGGGTTCAGTCCTGGAAAAGAACGGGAGAGATTTTATCCAGGTTGAAGAAAGACGAGCTTCACGCCATGGATACCAAAATGAGTATTGAGTTATTGGAGGATGCTTTTCAATCGGCCTTGTTTTTGAGGGGCCCCTCTAACACCTCAGGTCTTATTGAGCAGCAACGACTATTTCAGAAATTGAAATGGTGAAATCTCTGATTCGTGTTGCTCAGGAACTGCAATCTTTTTTCGAAGAGAAAAGCTGGAAATTTTGCTTCATTGGGGGTCTCGCTCTCCAGAGATGGGGAAATCCTCGTTTGACGCAAGATGTGGATGTAACCTTACTCACTGGGTTTGGTGAAGAAGAAAATTTCATCAATACACTTCTATCAAAATACTCAAGTCGCGTCCCCGATCCAGTTCAATTTGCCATGTCGAACCGTGTCTTGTTATTGCAGTCAGGACAAGTAGGTATAGACATCGCATTGGCTGGGCTTCCTTTTGAAGAAGAAATCACTCGACGATCGACACTTTTCGAATATCTTCCAGGAATTTTCTTGATGACTTGTTCTGCAGAGGATCTTCTGATCATGAAGGCGTTTGCAAATCGAACGCAGGACTGGGCTGATATAGAAAGTATTTTGGAAAGACAGAGGAGTCTGCTGGATTTTTCTCACGTTGAGAATTATTTAAAACCTTTGTGTGAACTCAAAGAGGCGCCTGAGATATGGGTTCGTTTGGAGAGTCTTATTCGACGGAGGTGAACATTTGCCAGACCCATACCTGAGGTCGTGAGGATTTTGATTCAAATGTTGACTGAAGAATTAAAACAAGGCCACATTTTATCCTCCGTCAAATTTGATCGCCTCAGCACAAGCTTCGATCGGATGCGTAAGCAGAAGGTGTTAGTCGAAACGGCGATGTAGCCGAGTAATAGTTTAGCTGTCATTTTCCAAGAAAATTATGTTTGGAGTATTATGAAGGGGAAAGCAGGATGACTTATGGCGTATATATCGTTGTTGAACAATCCTTTTTCAGGGTGAAGACGGGATGGACGAAAAGAGGTCGATCATGAAAATGAGATGTCAATGCAAAGGAGAATACAAAGAGCAAGTGACCCATTTTGAGGGTCTCAAAAGCGAGGCGATGATTTGTCAAAGTTGTGGGGATGAGATTCTCACTTTAAAGTAAGCGGAAAAACTTTATAAATTGAAAGAGTTGCGGAACTTATTTCGAAAGGGACGTAAAACCATCAAGATTGGTAATGCCCTTGGCCATTGGTTGTGATTTTGATGTACATGCCTATGTGTATATCAAAGAAACCTTCAACTTCCCATAAAAAATGGGATATACCTCTATTTTGTTCAGCAGGTTTTTCGTGCTCCAAAACACTACCCCACATCAATACTGGGGTTGCGGGCGATGAATCTCAAAAAATGCCTCTTTGCTGTCAAAGTCGGGAATTAATTCATCTTCCTCACAAAGTTCTTCTGAAGCCCTGGTCTCAAGTCGATCTGGATGATTGATTAAGTGAGATTTTTTTTGATGAATCGCTTCATTTCTTCAACGAAGTCTTCGGCTTCTTTGATTGCATTCGAGGCAATCATTTCATCAATGCTTGAGTAAACAGAATAGTCACCATTTTCACGTTCGTCTTTCAAGCTAGATAGAAAGCGACCATATTTTTTCTCGAACTTGCCAGTCTTGACGAAGTGTAAACCAAAAAGGTTGATTAATCCTTGATGTGTTTCTGCTATGAGCCCTTCTGTTAAGAGGATGGCTTGTGCAGCATGGTAAGTCGCATAGTATGCCCTTGAAACAGCATCGTCGTAAGCACAAGTTTTAAAAAGTGTTTTTGCTGCCTCAAGTTTTTCCTGTGCCTTCGTAAAATAGCCTTGGATTAAGGTCTCAAATTTTTTATCCAATTTTAATTCCCTCTCTTTGAAGATTTTCCATGAAGGGTGTTGGAATTTTACTGAGGTGATCAAATTCTTTCTTCTGAATAAATTTAAAGGAAATAACTCTACCTGTTTTTAAAAGAATATCCCAAGCGATACCATAGAGTTTTTCTCGGAGTTTAAGATCTGTAGCTGGCACGACAACCAGAAGGTCATAATCCGAATCCGGTCGTTCGTCTCCTCGGGCCCTCGAACCGAAGAGATAGACCGTATCAATTTTCTTTTTGTATTTTTCCAATCGGTTTTGAAATTGGTTGAGAATGGGGTCTTTGAGAAGTTTCATCGAGTAGAACTACCTCCTGTCCTTGTAGGGATCAGAAGGTAGAACCCTCACGGATCCCCGCATGCAGATTTCCCGCACGGGGCTCTTCAAGATTTGTTTCGGTTCAGAATATGACATAAGGGTTCCATCCTAATG
>JACOUC010000017.1 GCA_016178055.1 Chlamydiota bacterium
TGACTGGGGAGAACTCAAAACAAACGAAAAGACAAAAAATAAAAATGCAAAAAACGAAAAGAGGTTGGTAATGGAAAAACTTACGTAGATTTATTCAGGGATGGCGCTTCATTTTTTTCTTGCATCCCTTTTTCATAGATGGTAATGGAAAAACTTACGTAGATTTATTCAGGGATGGCGCTTCATTTTTTTCTTGCATCCCTTTTTCATAGATGACCCCAGATGATCATACAGCGCCCACGATACTGGCGTCAAATATTCGTCAGAAATCTGAGCAGCTTATTTCATTAGCTAAAACCCGCCCAAGAGTTTCAGCAGTCCAGAGCGCATCTGATCTTGCGGCTGGGCTAGATTCAAAAATTTGGAATCGGGAGCGGGAGGCTCAACTGAAGCTCTTCCGGTTTGCGCGGGAATTTAAGAATGCCGTAAACCAATATGGATCGCTGGCCCAATTCCCTCAGGAGTTGTTCGATAAGCTGAGCTCGATGATTTCTTTTGAAAGTCTTTCAGATGAAGCGTTGAAATATGCCCTGGGTTTTATTGTCCTTAATGCACGCACAGAAAGCGAATATGTCATGGATGAACGGGGACGATTCCCGTTTAATTTAGTGCTTTATATCGCATTGCAGCGCTCCGGCATTTCATATCAAGAATTGCATCAAAACAATAGGGCGCAATCCAGATTAATAGGATTAGTGGGAGATCATTATGCCATGGAAAACCTAATGCGGACGATTCACGGCGAGAATCACCCGCTTGCCGACGCGGATCAATATTATTCACGGCAAATACAGGTTAAAATAAGTCAGGACTCCGGAAAGCAGAATCAATTCGAAAAAGAATTTACAGATTTGCTCAAACTATTTAGATCAAGACCCATTTTATTTCCGGATATTGCTGAAAAATATTATGGAAATGATGGATCTTCGCAAATCATCGTTCTGGACCGTTTTAAAAGTCAATTTGAAGAAGAATTTTATCTCTCACCCGCAAAATATATAGAGGGGTTAACGGAATTATTGAGGGATGATCTTATATTGAGTCCGGATAGGCTGGAAACGATAGCCGATTTTTATGATCAAACGCAAAATATGCCGCATTGTCCGGGAGAAGATCGCGGAAAAGTCAGGAGATTTCAGCTTGAAGATGGGCGATGGGTATACGCTAAGAGAGTTGCCCTACTGCGCGTAAGACATCCTGCAGAGGAAATCAGGAAAGCAATTCAGGTGGATGAAGCTCTGAGAGAATTGCGCCCTCAGTACCGGGCACAGGAATTCATCGGTGTCGTCTATGACCAGGGCAATTTTTATTTGCTTTCACTGGGAGTTTTGGCTGAAAGGACGGTTTTGGATTTGGAACAGAAACCGCCTGAACTGGCCCGGATTGAGCAAATATTACGGGATGCGGGGGTCGGTCATCCGGAGGGACTCATACGCTGGAAACAAATGCTTGTGCAGGATGATGGTGGGATAAGAATTATTGATTTTGAGACATTGCCGTCTCCCCGTGAACTGGCGATGAATAGGCCCGATTCTGTCAGGCAGGAACAGGACATTATTCGGGAACAGGAGAGAGCATACGCAGATTTTCCCGGCAAGCCTGAAAAGACCGGTCAAGAAGGTTCAGGAGGGACAGAGTTTATCACGGCCTTATTCTTAGCGACGGGCGCGGCGATTGCTCTTTTGGCATCCCATCAGGCTGGGGCGGCCGAGCTTAGTCGGGGCGTGCTAGGGCTTTTCGGATCTTCCAATATGATATGGGGAGCTGTTTTGGGCACGTTCGCTCTTCTAGGGATTAAGGAAATATTCTTTCAGGTAGAGCTGCTGGATGAGGCCACAATTGTGCATGAAACTGCGCACATCCTATTTCCAGAGGCAGATCACGAAGTGATTGAAGCGATGGGCTTAGTTCGAACTAAGGAGGTTTTCTTTGATCAGTTCTTTGGCTCAATCCAAAGAAAAGACTGCACTATATAAGATTTTGGAAATACAAGAGGGGACGAAAGAGGAAAAACAATTTTTGGCTCAATGGGCGGCTGTCATTAAGGCAAGGGTTCAAGAGCTGTGCGGGCAGGGGCTGGAATTAGAAACAGAGACTCTTCCAGATGGTGCTTACATCTTTTATTTTGGCGATGAAGAAAATGATAAAGAGGGTTATGACTTCAGCACTCCTTATGGCAATCATGTGGGTGATATGAAATTTTTTGTCAGCTTGAAACATCTGATGAATATTCCAAAAGCGCATCGTCAGGCCGATTTTATGTTTGGCACCTCACATGAGGCCATTCATGAAATAAGCGGAAGAGGCGATGAGATTCATAAGTATTTAACACCTCAGGATGCAAGAATTCTCCGAACGGGAAAAATTGGAAATGTCCAAGTCATTGAGAATGCAGACATCTTTAGTCAAGTCTTTTTGAAAACAAGGATGTCGTACATACATATGCTATAAGGGTCGTAGGAAGCTCTGTTGAAATTTACCGGGGCAATATCATAATTGTTCAAGGTGTTCTTGATGAAATAATAAAAGTGAAAGATGAGATAGATCAAAATTTGTTTGAGTTGAGTGTGAGGAGAAATGAAAATAGAAGTTTTCAAGCCGAAGTCCAGAATTTATCCAAAAATGATTTGATGCTTTCCCAAGCTCCAACTGAGTTGGCTATTGAAAAGAAGGCAGATCAATCGGTTCAGGCGAACACCGTGCAGCCCAAAAAGATAATGAACGGCTTGAAATTGATCGTTCGATCATTTTTGAAGAGGATTGACAAAGGCAAGTATGACATTTTAGGATCAAAGGCTTTTTTGATGCTTCTTTTTTCTGTGGCTTCTCTCATAGACCCCCATGCAGGAGGACTCTTTTTTATATTATCCGTGGCTTCTATTATTTTGAACAACAGTTTCTTTTCTTCAAAGATAGAAAAGTGGGGGCTTCCCATAGAGGTAAACCGCATCGAATTACTGAAATATTATGTGAGATGGTGTACTTCAGCACTTTCAAATGTGTCTTTCTATATTTTATTGACAGCGGCAGAGACGCATCCTGTATGGGTTATTGCTTTAATCTTCTGGGCAGTCGTTGAACCTATTTTATGGAATTTACGGCCGCGCGCTTTGCAACAGGTTGATTCACAAGAGATTCCAGGGACTATTGCCCAAGCCCTCAATATTGCTAAACAATCTGTGGCAAAAGTAACGGTCAAATCTTTAAAGAAATATCTCAATTCATTCAATGGGGATGTTGAAGTGTGGATCAATCCTAAGATGTCTTTAGATATCTATGCTTATCGGGATAACGATGGGAAATTTATTGTCATTGTAAATGATGAGAGACATTTAAGTTTATTGGATGTGAGAGGTTCTTTGGCCCTTATCGCCTTATGCTACGAAAAGGGCTCTGTATGGCTGGAAACGCGATATCGATTTTTACACGAAGCACTTAATGAACGTAAGTCGGCGTCTGAAGTCTATCGGTATCTTGAATCTTGTATTCCTGAAGGTTTTGTCGAGATAAAGGATGCTCATGTATCAAGAACAGGAGGCATTCGCAGGGCGATTGAGAATTTACAGACAGATAGATGGGCTAAATTTCCGAGTGGCGGGGCAAGTAAAAATATAGCTGGGGGTTTCATTGTTATTGATGTTATTAAAGAACGTCCTGGATGGGACATCCGTATCAGAGCAGGAGGCCAATTCCACATGGCACTTGGATATAACCACTCTGAAGGAGATCTTGGTTATCAAACTCTTTATTCAGGTAGAAGCGTCTCTGGACACGTGAGGTGTCAGGAAGATCCCTTGGTGACTCTGTACGAAGATCCTGAATCTGTGGATACCATCGTCTTTGTCATGAAGGATTGGTTTGTAGAAAATTTCCCTCGTGAAGGTATCTTGATGGCTCATGCCGCAGAAAAATATAGTCCCGGATGGCGGTTTATTTCTGAGCTGGAAGACGAACTTAATCATGGAAAGGAGGGTGATGTAATTATCGAAAACATAGGCGATGCTGAAAATAAAGATGTGAATGAGGTGATTTGGTGGACGATTGGAGAAGGGCCGCGAGAGATTGTGGAGGTGGAAGTCGATGAACGAGAGATTCATCAATATCTGATTCCCAAGAGTAAAACAGAAGGAGAAAAAGTAGAGCCGTGGCAGACTCAGGTTGCGAAAGATCAGGCTGTGACATTTACTTCTGATCAGCTCAGCCGATTTACTCAAATTCTGGGTAAGGCAAAATACAACGTTTTTCGTCATTCCCGCGGAAGCGGGAATCCAGGACCTTATGAGAGGCAAGTAACAGTGGATTCCAGCTCAGAGCCCGGAATGACAGGTAATAATCTGGATTCTGGCTTGCGCCAGAATGACGATAGAGACGATGGTTTAGAAGACAAAGAATTCAGGTGTCGTTTTTCTTTCGGAATTTTAAAAGGCAAGGACCTGGTCTATGAAAGAAAAGATACAAAAGCATATGTCCATGTCGGACTCTCTGATGGTAGAGGCATACTAACGACACCTCAGGCCAGAATCTGGATCGGAGAAAATTTCTTGAAGTGGCTACTAGATCACGGTCCAGAGCTCTTAGAAAAAATATTAGACCACGAATTAAAGCACCTCGATAATTCCGACTATAGCCACGATGAAGATGACGGCTATTCCGATTTATTAAGAGAGGTTGAACAGGCGTTTCATGAGACGCGCGTTCTGGTTCCTAGCAAATGGGGAAGACAACATGAATTGCCGCTAGGGATAGTGGATGGAAAAGAGAAAGAAAAAGAGAAAGAAAAAGGCGTACGCAAAATCCATATTCGTGAGATTAATAAATCTACTGCGATAAAAGAGGCATTTCCAGGACGAAAATTTACGGAGAAACAAGAACGGGTCCTTATCTGGCTCTATGGACTTGGCGTGAGAAAACTAGCTCATGTGGTAAAAGTTTTTCCCGGAATTTTTAATTACAGCATTGAAGATAATTTACAGCCGACAGTAGAATATCTTCAGGGGCTTGGGTCCAAAAAAATAGCCCATATCATCGAAGTTGCCCCTTCTGTTCTGGGCCTAAGCATCAAGGATAATTTAGGCCCTACCGTTCAGTATCTTCGGAGCCTTGGCGTAGAGAACATAGGTCATGTAATCGATGTTTTTCCCAAGGTGTTCACTTATGATTTGAAAAAAAATCTAAAACCTACGGTTGAATATCTTCAAAGTCTTCATGTTAAAAGATTGGCTCATATGATTGAGACAGTTCCTTCCGTTTTGGGCCTTAATCTTGGGAAGAGGCTTAAGCCCAGGATTCGATATCTTCGGAGTTTGAGGGTTGAAAAGATAGGCCATGTGATTGATGTTTTCCCTCAAGCGCTTAATCTGAGTATGAAGAAGATAAAATCTAGGATTCGCTATCTTCGCAAGGTTGGGGTTAAACGTATGGGGCATGTGATTGAAACTTTGCCTCAAGTGTTGGGTCTTGATATTTCAGAAAATTTGGAACCGACCGTTCAATATCTCCAAAAAATAGGGGTCAAGAGAATAGGCGATGTGATTGATCTTTTCCCTAAAGTTCTCAGTTATAGCGTCAAAGAAAATCTGGAGCCCACAGTAGAGTATCTCGAAAGTCTCGGAGTGAACGTTGCTCAGATCATTGAGATTTTTCCAGCGGTTTTAGGTTATAGCCTTGAAGATAAACTTAAACCCACGGTCGCCCTCTTGAATCGTATTCGAAAAGATTCTGTGGTCGAGATCCGTGAGCTTCAGGACCTTCTGATGAAAAATCCGGAACTGATCAAAATGATCTTAGACGTGACCGAAGAAGCAACTCAGGCTGTTCATGATGTTAAGGGAGTGATTGCGATTTATAGAAAATTGGATGGAGAAGTGATGCATCGTCATCATCAGAGTGCTGCACAGTGGCTTAAGTCTGCAAAAGATGAAGAGACTCTCGGGCGAATAAAAGACGAGCTTAAAGAGATCATCCGAGAAATTTCTGATTCATTGAATATGAATACTGGGTCTCGAGTAGAGTTGGATGATCAGTTTGAGGCATGGTTGAAAGAGAATGGCATCTTAACTCATGCTGAAACACTCAAGGGTTATGTGAGCGCGCTGAGAAGAACGCTTCCACAAATTCTGGAAACATTGGGAGAAAATTTAGAGAAATACCGTGTTGCAAGAGGCAATCAACTTTCTCCTGATGAACTGAATCAATGGATCCAAAATTTAAGTGATTTAATTCAAGCCACAAGATCTAAAGATGGAAAAGTGCTCCAGAATTTAGCCCTTGAACTAAAAGGGATTCAAACGCTGGAGGAGTTGGGCGTGACCGACGAGGTAAAGGCGTTTGGAAATGAGATGAAAGGGAGACTATCAAAAGACGGTCTTTTATTGGATTTTAGAACAGGTACCTATGGTTCCATTGGGAGTGCCCTGGAAGATAGAAAATCAATTCCGGGTGGATCCGTGCTCGTTCAAAAGTTGGAGACCAGAGAAACAGGAATCGATGCGATTGAGATTAGAAAATCAGAGGATGCTAATTTAACAAAAGGTAGAATGGCCAGATGGGCCTTTATTTATGCTGGGTTCAAGGCGCAATTGAAGAGATTAAAAGATGCTATTTTTAAAGCCGCATTGAAGCGGCTTGAAAGTTATGAGATTCCGGACAAGGTTATCTTTTCCATTGATATTGATTTCTTGAGAGACCCTCAGAAGGCAGAAAAAGTGATGTTCGATGTAGCTCAGATGAGAAAATCTCAAAAAGCGGGAATTGTATTTTTTGACACGAGGGGAGACGAGGATTTTCAAGAATTTGTGAGAAAAAAATATAGGGTTCGTGAGGATGATATTCTGGTTGTTACTGGAGAAAATACTGGCAAACAATTGATTGATCAGATTTGGCGGCATTCATTTGATGTGTTAACGAATAAAAAAGAACAAGTCCGTGTGATTGGCTTTGAGGAAAACTGGAAGCTCTACGGCGATTATCTTTTAACTCAAAAAATCCCTGCCGTGTGCGGGGACAAAGACTTTGATTTTGAGCAATTGCTTTTGACGGTACTCTATTCAGGAGATGAAGTCCAATTGAGAGCTCTTATGAGAGACCAACTCCAGTTGACTCGTGAAGAAATCAATGATTTGCTCCCAAAAGATGGAAAAATTCCTCCTTTAAAAACGGCCATTCACCTGGGTCGTGACATAGATGCCGCTGCCCGCGCCGCGGGGGTTATTGAGAAGAATATGTAATTCCTGTAGCAACTATTTTTGATGTATAATGACCTCATTGAAATAGGAGTAACCTTGGGATTAAAATTCTAAGACCTCTGAAAAAGGCCCATCTGCAACGCTTCCTGCTTCGCTCAGTCGTGCGGCGTACCGGAAAACGTACGCCCTCCTCCTTCGCTCGCAGCGCGCTTCCCTCTGGGACCTTTTTGAGAGGTCTCCAGAAGTAAGGGTTTTTCAGAGGTTTCATTCTATGAATGTTGATCTACACCCTCATGCTGTAGAACGCATGATGGAAAGAGGGGCGAGTGAGCAGGATGTTCAGGAAGCTGTGTTGACGGGGGAACGTTTCCCTGCAAAATTTGGGCGTGTAGGCTTCCGCAAAAATTTTGTGTTTGATGCATCTTAGAAAGGGCGACATTACTTTACAAAACAGGTTGAAATTTTTACAGTTGAAGAAAAATCAAGATGGTTGGTGTTAACCGTGATTACAAGATATTTTTAATGGGAGATTCCTGTGAAACTCACTTATGATCCTCGATATAACATTGCCTATCTTCGTTTGCACGAGAAGACGGATTCAGTCCAGACCCTTCATATTAGTGATGAGCTCAATGTGGATATTTCCTCGGATGGGACCATCTATGGGATTGAGCTTTTGAATGCAAATAAGCAATTGTGTGGAGAGGATGCAGGGAAGCTGGTTTTTATAAATGAAGCCTTAGGAAAAAGTAAGGAAATTTCGTTTAAGTAGAAATTACTGATAATCATAAAAGTTAGTCTCGATTTGCTCGAATCCACTCACCTCGGCTGTGACCTCGGTGCTGTTGCCCGTCCAGCGGGTATTGCTGAGAAGAATATTTAATCATCTCATAAGCAACATTTCATTTTTATTCTCCAGAAAGTATGATGTATTTGTACTATCAGGAGATGAAGTATGAATGGTTCTGTGCCGATGTATACTGATATGACAAGCGGTTTGTTCTTAGGTTTATGAAGCCCAGTTAAGTTGCAGTTTTTTGTGATGAAATGCACAATCTCGTAAATATAAGTTAATAAGGTTTTGGTAGGGAATGCCTAGCTCGGTAGCCAGCGCCTTGAAATAGGATATGGTTCCTTTGTCCAACCGAATGGTAATAGGGCGCTTCAATCTAGAAACGTAGGGGTTTTTCTCGGCTTTCATCTTTGAAAAATCATAATGTTCTCTCATAGAATTATCTCCAATTCAAAGCGTAAATAATCCATACGTACATTGTACATATTTTTATATATTGTGTCTATAGATACTATCTTGGGTTCCCCTTAAAACTTAAATCTATAAACGTTTTATGAAGAAAAGGACTTATCGCTCAGAAGCCATTCTTTGAGAGGAACTCCCTTGATCGGCCCCAAATGGAAGTGATCGTTTTTGGTTAGGACCAAGAGGTTTTTCCGTTTTGAAAAAGTTTTTTCAAACCACAGAAATTCGTGAGGGGAAACTCTATTTTGGTATTTGACTTCAATGAGAGAAGGGACAAAATCGATTTCTTTTTTCCCACTCCAGTAGCCCACATCTTTTGAAATTCTTTGAAGTTCTTGGCAAACGATGCCCTCAGCGATTTGACCTTCAAGTTCAGGCCGGATGGGGTCTCTTGGTTCAAACCCATTCAAAGTGCCTCCCCTTTGAAAAAGATGGAAAAGCAGAGGATCGATGGGGTAGTATTTTCGATTTTTCCGATGGGACAGGATTTGTTTGATGGGATCTTGCCACATCACTTCATAAATGGCAAAGCAATCCTTGAGTAATTCCAAATACTGTCGGGCTGTTTCAGAAGAAGAACATCTGATTTTCCTCTTTTTAGAAATTCCCCTTTAAGCCAGCTCCAGTAAATTTCGCCTACAAAATCAGGCAAGACTCTTAAACGAAGGTATTCTGTAATAGCCCAGGGAAAGCCTCCAATGAAAAAATATTCTTCAAGACTGATTAAACCGGCTAAGTCACGATAGGGAAGAGGCAAAATTTCAAAATTGGTTTGACGATGTTTTCCTTGCCTTCCTGGAAAGAATTCCCCGCCTTCTCTCAGAGAGGTCGTTGATGAACCTGTGTAGAGAACCAAAACTCCAGAGAATTTTCCTTGGTCTGTAAGGAGTTTAATGGCTCGATGCCATTGTGGAATGCTTGTAATTTCATCAATAAGAAGAGCTGCTCTCAGATGGGTTTGAGGAAGTTTTTCTAGGTAATCGAGAAGCTCTGACCTTAATTCTTGCCACGACTCAATTTCATCTCCTTCAATCAAAGCCACTTGTTCTGGCGGTAATTCTTTCAAACATTTTATTGCCAGCAGTCTTAGGAATGTACTTTTTCCAATATAATTTTTATCGTATGTTCGCGATGGCTTCTTTAACCTCTACATCATCGGGTTTAATTCTGAGGGCTTCTAAAAATTCTTTTTTTGCATCTCGGGAAAGATTTAAGCGAACGAGAATCAAACCCAGATTATAATGGGCCTGGAAGGAATCCGGTTTTAAACGCAGGACCTCTAAGTATTGTAGCGATGCCTCTTTCAAATCTTCTAGATTCATGAATGCTAAAGCTAAATTAAAATGGGCCTCTAAATAATCAGGTTTTATTCTCAAGGCCTCTTGGAGTTGAGACACCGCTGATTCGAGCCGGTTCATTTGAATCAAAAGGGCTCCTAAATTATTGTGAAGGCTGGCAGAGTCAGGGCTTAATTCCAAGGCACGGGTATAATGCATTAGAGCCTCATCAAATCGATGTAAATCGGCAAGCGCCGCCGCAAAATTGTCATGGGCCTCCATAAAATCAGGTTTAATCTTCAGCGCCTTCTCATACATTTGAATGGCTTCACTCATTCTCCCTTGCCGATAAGAGGCAAAGCCCAAATTATTATAAGCCTTTGCGAAGCCTGGATTCAGTTGAAGGGTTTTTTGATAGACTTCAATCGCTTCTTTTAATTGACCTTCTTCAGAAAGGGCGACCCCCCAGTTAAAATACAGCAAATCGCTTTGAGGATTAATATGAACGGCTCGTTCAAAAAGGCTTCGACTGCTTTCCCAGTATTTTATTTGCCCCCAAGTGACAAGAGGCATAACCCCTAGAATCAATACATATAGGATGGAAACCACTATTTTGCGAATAAATTTTCCAGATAATTTTGACAGAAGATCTCGAGCCCCCCAGGAGAGAATCATAAAAAGTCCAATTAAAGGAAGATAGGTATAGCGATCGGCATATCCTTGCATTCCGACTTGAACCAGTCCAATCACTGGAATTAAAGTGATCAGAAACCAAAACCAGCCGGTGAGAAGATAAGGATAATTCCGGCGTTTTTGAATGGCTCCATACGAAATAATGACTAATACGATAAATGCTCCCAGCGCTTCCCATAAAGGAAGAGAATTTCCAGGATGGGGATAAAAATAGGCCAGGTCAACCGGCCAAAACATTTTTTTGATGTAAATCATATATGAAACCAAAGTGTTTTTAATGCGAGCCATCAGTGAAAATTTTTCTAAGGAGCGCACAGCACCACCCGATCGCTGAACAAGAAAGGTCATCCAGCATGAGCCCACGGATAAAATAAAAAAGGGAATTTTTTCCCACAGACATTTCCATCGATATTTTGAAAAACGGTTTAAAGGGAAATCGTCGAGAAGAAGGAGCACAAAAGGCCAGCTGACCAGGGTTGGTTTTGAAAGAAGACCTAAAATAAATATAACGATTGTTCCTAAATATTTTCGGAGTGAGGGGGAGCGGGTATAAATCGAATAAAACAGCAAAGTTCCGATCCCAAAAAAAGCGCTGAGAACATCCTTTCTTTCAGCAACCCAGGCAACCGATTCGACATGAAGGGGATGAAGAGCGAAAAGAAAGGCCGTAAAAAAACTGGCAGATTGAATTCCAGTCATTAAAAATAAAGTTGTAAACAGAAGAAGAGAATTAAAGATGTGAAAAAACAAATTGGTGAGATGATGGCCCGAAGGATTGAGCCCATACATTTGGGCGTCGATTATATGGCTTATCCATGTCAAAGGATGCCAATTAGCCATTTCTCTGGTCTTAAAAGCCCAGCGAATATTTTCGAGCGTCAGACCTTTCTGAACATGGGCATTTTTAGTCACATATCCATTATCATCGAAGGGTAAAAAAGGATGATGACTCACTTGAATATAGATAGCCGTAGTCAGGAGAGCGATTAAAAGACCTAATAAGATGTTCAGTCGAGTAGGATGCATAAGATTTGCGGATTCCCTGTCTCCGGTCGCCTGTCTGCGGTTACTGGGGCCCATTTTCATAACGGCTTTAAAGCTACCACATTTATCGCTCAGCGCTTATAGTTTTTTCTAATGGTCAGGGCCACCTTATTATAAATTTTGAGCCAAGATTTGATGAAGAAGTTGTTCATTCCAACCTGCTTTGTAGTCGCCCGATTCATCGGGCAGTCCATGCACATGGATGGCCCCATGAATGGGGCGACTACAAATTCTTGCTATGGCACTTGCATTGAGTGGAATCAGATACATAGCCTATTCATTTATAATGAGGTTGCCCTGATGCGGGGTCAAACCGCGATTGACACTCTTTTGCGACTCTGGTACGATCGCCGTTCAATGATGGATTACAAAGAAACACTCAATCTTCCTAAAACAAGTTTTCCCATGAAGGCTGATTTGCCGAAGCGGGAACCTCTCTTTTTTGAACAATGGGAAAAAGATCATCTTTATCAAAAAATACAAGAAAACAGGAAAAATAGTCCTGCTTTTATTCTCCACGATGGCCCCCCTTATGCGAATGGTGACATTCACATCGGTCATGCACTGAATAAAATTTTAAAAGACATCATCATTAGATATAAAACCATGCAAGGATTTAGAACCCCTTATGTTCCGGGCTGGGACTGTCATGGCCTTCCAGTTGAACTTCAGCTTTTTAAGGAGTTAGGGAAGACGAAACATACGGTTGACCGTCTTGACTTTCGAGCCAAAGCCCGTCAATATGCCTTAAAATATATCGATATTCAGAAGTCTCAATTTAAGCGACTTGGGATTCTAGGGGAATGGGAAAACCCTTATCTCACCATGAACTTTTCTTATCAGGCAAGCATCATGGAGTGTTTTTGGGATCTTTATCAAAAGGGGTACATTTATAAAGGTCTCAAACCTATTTATTGGTGCGCCAGCTGTGAGACCGCATTGGCAGAGGCCGAAGTAGAATATGAAAATAAAACCTCGCCTTCGATTTATGTAAAATTTGCATTGACTCAAACATCAGCCCAAGCCCTTGATCTTCTGCTCAATACATCGGTTTTAATTTGGACCACAACCCCATGGACACTTCCTGGAAACGTAGCGGTTGCTGTCCATCCTGAGGCAGAATATGTTGCATTTGAGATAGGAGAAGAGACTCTGATTGCAGCTCAAGAACTCATACCTAAACTCCAAAATTTAATGAACTGGGCTTCGATCAAAATCCTAAAAACTTTTAAAGGGAAAGATCTTGAGAAACTTGAATGTCAGCATCCTTTTATTGATCGAAAATCTCTTTTGATTTTAGGCTCTCATGTAACGTTAGACCAAGGAACAGGCTGCGTCCATACGGCCCCCGGACATGGCCAGGAAGATTATGAAATCGGTCTTGTTTACCATCTTCCTATTCTTTCCCCTGTCAATGCCCAAGGCCAGTTTACAAATGAGGTTGAACTTTTTAAGGGACAATCGGTTTTTTCCGCCAATCGAGCCATCTGTGATTTACTTAAGGAACGGGGAGCTCTTCTCCTTCAAAAACCAATCGAGCATACCTATCCCCATTGTTGGCGCTGTCAATCTCCAGTTATTTTCCGGGCTACTCCTCAATGGTTTTTAGGGGTCGATCGAAAAAACCTACGTCAAAATTCGCTCAAGGCTATTGATGAAGTAAAATGGATTCCCTCTGGTGGAAAAAACCGTATTTCCAGCATGATCGAAACACGGCCAGACTGGTGTCTCTCCAGACAAAGGTTGTGGGGGGTTCCATTCCCAATTTTTTATTGTAAGCAATGTAACAAGGAATTTTTGGATAACGAGACGGCTCAAAAAATCATTCAGAAAGTTAAAAAAGAGGGTGCTTGCGCTTGGTTTAAATATTCGGTTCATGATTGGCTGGGGGAGACAAAAAAATGTGCCTCATGTGGAAAGGGGGAATTTTCAAAAGAAGAAGACATCATGGATGTCTGGTTTGATTCTGGAATTAGTCATCATGCGGTTCTCAATAAAGTCAAAGGACTCCAAGCCCCCGCAGATCTCTACTTAGAAGGAAGCGATCAACATCGGGGCTGGTTTCAAACTTCACTTTTAGCCGCCATGAGCCTTTCGGAGAAACCTCCCTTTAAAGCGGTTTTAACTCATGGGTTTGTCGTCGATGGGGAAGGGAAGAAGATGTCGAAATCTTCAGGGAATGTCATAGCCCCTCAAGAAGTTATAAAAAATTATGGCGCTGATATTTTAAGATTATGGGTTTCCTCGACTGATTTTTTTCAGGACATTCGAATTTCAGAAGCCATTTTGCGTCAAATTGCTGATACTTATCGAAAAATGAGAAATACCTTTCGATATTTATTAGGAAATTTATTTGACTATGACTCAAGGCAGCATCAAGTTAATTCTGATGAATTAAGCGAACTGGATCAATGGGTTTTAAGCCGCCTTTTTAATGTTCATGAGAAAGTCAGTCATGCTTATCAAAAATATGAATTTTGCAAAATTTATCATTTGATCGATCAATTCTGTATCATTGAACTGAGCGCTTTTTATTTTGACATTCTTAAAGATAGCCTCTATACTTTGCCGCCTAAATCAAAGAAACGAAAGGCTGCTCAATCGGTTCTCTTTGAAATTTTAAGGGTACTGAATGGCTTGCTCAGTCCCATTCTTGTTGTAAGTATGGAAGAAATTTGGCAGTCCGATGGTTTGTTAGGTGGACCCAACTCAAGCGTTCATCTAACAAACTGGCCAACGGTTGATCAAAAGTGGTATGATGAATTACTCGAAAAAAAATGGGAATTTATTCAAGAAATTCGGTCTGAAGTCCTCAAAGTTTTAGAGGACCAACGTAAGTCTAAAGTCATTGGAAGTTCGCTTGAGGCTCAAGTAGAGCTTGTGACAGATCGGGAAGATATTCTAGGCTGTTTTGAAAATTCCAACCTCGATCTTAAGGCTATTTTTATTGTTTCCCAAGCAAGTCTCAAGGGAATGATGGAACCTTGGCCTCAAGATTATCATTTAACGGGGATGAAAAGGTTAGGGATTAAAGTCAGTCGAGCCTCAGGCGAAAAATGCCAACGATGTTGGAATTATGCTGTCACTGTAGGTGAAAGTGAGGCGCATCCACTCATTTGTC
Source organism: Chlamydiota bacterium (assembly GCA_016178055.1). Classification (NCBI taxonomy): domain Bacteria; kingdom Pseudomonadati; phylum Chlamydiota; species Chlamydiota bacterium. The sequence goes on from JACOUC010000017.1 coordinate 14,578, forward strand.
ACCGGTGCATTGAATCTGTCAGCGAGCATCTTAGAGGTTCAAAATGATTTTATGCGAAGGGGAAAAATATGTCAAAGAGTAAACCTGTAAAAGATAAATTAAAAAAATCCGTCATTCAAGAATACAAGAAAGTTCTCCTGAATGAGCTCGAAAGATTAACAAAAAATATTGACCATCTTAAAAGCGATCATCTTCAAAAATCTCAGAAGGATAGTACGGGAGAACTCTCGGGCTATTCAATTCATATTGCCGATATGAGTGGGGATGATTATGATCGAGGTGTTGCCTTGGGGATTTTTACTCAGGAACAGGAAATTCTTTATTTAATCCAGGAAGCCCTTAAACGGATCGATGATGGAACTTTTGGTATCTGCGAAGTTTGTGAAAAACCTATTTCTTCGAAGCGACTTGATGCAGTTCCTTATGCCACCTTATGCCTTCCATGCCAGACCGAACAGGAAAAAAAGAAAAAATCTTAAAATTGATATTCAGTTTTCTTGTTCTAATTATTTTCTTTATCGATCAGTGTTCAAAACACTTCATCGATGGGAATTTTTACCCTGGGACTTTCAAAGTCATTATTCCAAATTTTTTCAACATAACCCTCGCCCACAACTCAGGAAGTGCATTTGGCGCATTTCCCCATGCTAAGATTTTTCTTCTCATTATCAACCTTCTTTCAGTTATGATTTTAATGATTCTATATTGCAAAATTGCTCCCCTTAAATGGATGAAGAAAATTTCATTAAGTTTAATTCTAGGAGGAGCTTTTGGAAATTTGTTTGATCGAATTTTTCGAGGATATGTTGTAGATTTTTTTGATGTTTATATCCAATCGTATCACTGGTATACATTTAATGTTGCGGACAGTGCCATTACGGTAGGCGCTGTTTTTTTTGCTGTGTCTTTTTTGAAAGAGGAATATAAAAAAATAATATGAAATCCATTCTTTTTAAATTAGGCACAATAACCCTTTATTCCTATGGGGCTATGATGGCACTGGGTTTTTTTTTGGGAGTCATTGTCCTGAGACTTCGCTCCCAGAAAATGGGTATTCCACGTCAAAAAAGTTATGACCTTGGAATAGGAATGATGATAGGCGGGTTAATGGGAGCTCGTGTTTTCTACGTAGCTACTCACTGGCATACCTATTTTCATCATCCCTTAGAGATCATCATGATTCAAAAAGGGGGTCTTGCCTTTTATGGGGGCTTAATGGGAGGAATTCTAGCCATTAAAATTTTTTCTTATACTCAAAATTTTCCATTTCTAAAAATTGCAGATCTTGTGATTATTGCACTCGTGCCCGCTCATGCCATTGGACGCATAGGATGTTTTATGAATGGATGCTGTTTTGGTAGACCCACAAAAATGCCTTGGGCGGTCAACTTTCCACAAGGGAGTCTTCCAGCTCTTCATTATGGGCCTCATCATCTCATCCATCCGGTTCAACTTTATGAAGCATGGCTGCTGACATTTCTTTTTTGGTTTCTCTTATGGATCGATCAAAGAAAAACATTTGAAGGAGAAACTTTTATTTTTTATCTTATGCTCTATCCTGTTCTTCGATTTTCAATGGAATTTTTTAGAGGGGATAATCCTTTGATAGGAGCTTTAAGCATCTTCCAGTGGATGAGTCTTGGAACAGCAGGATTCGCACTCATTTATTTTTATCGATCGAAACGAGATGTCAGAAGAAATCATTAAGCATTTCAAAGTTGACCCCATTGATTCTGGAAAACGACTTGATTTATATCTGGTCGAAAAACTTCCTAAATTTTCTCGAACTCAAATTCAAGGAGCGATTAGAGAAAAAAAAGTAACCATCGATGGTGTCCCACGCAAGTCCCATACCTTCCTACATCCTGGACAATCCATCAAAATTCATATTCCTGTTCCAAAAATCATTCGCCTTCTTCCTGAAAATATTCCTTTAGAAGTCCTTTATGAGGATGAGAATATTCTTGTCATCAACAAGCAACCCGGTCTGGTGGTTCATCCTGCGCCTGGACATTTGGAGCACACTTTAGTAAATGCCATTCTCCACCATTGTCAAACCCTTGCAAAAACAGATAATCCGCTTAGGCCTGGGATTGTCCATCGATTAGACAAAGACACTTCGGGATGTTTATTGATTGCAAAACAAGAAGGAGGTTTAAGAAAACTCGGGGCCCAATTTGAAAAAAGAAAAGTCATGAAGCAATATCTTGCCCTTGTTTGGGGAGTCCTCAAAGGAGTCAAAGGGGAACTGCTCTTAGGGATTAGCCGCCATCCGACCGATCGAAAAAAAATGGCGGTGACTTTAACAGGTAAACAGGCTCATACCACTTTTGAAGTTGTTGAAAAATTTAAAAGGGCGACACTGATACGTGTCGTGCTTAAAACAGGTCGAACGCATCAAATTCGTGTTCATATGGCCCATTTGGGACACCCTGTTCTTGGAGATTCGGATTATGGAAAGAAAGGTCTGGAAGTTGCAAAAGAGTTAGGAATCACACGTCAGATGCTACACGCCGCTTTTTTGGAGATCATTCATCCTGAAAACAATCAACCCATTTCGTTTTCAGCGCCCATTCCCCAAGACATGAATGAAGCGATTCTGAAATTAAGAGCAGAAATCTAAACAACAATTCTCGATAGAACGAGATGACATTTTAATCCTTCACTTCGAGCTCCGGCATTCACTTTGAGAGAATCCACATGAATCATTGCTTGAGAATTTTTAAGCTCAAAAAGAAATTTTCCCAATCCCATTTGCTGAGCTTCAAACTCGATTTCGAGATAAACCTTTTTAATGGAATGATTATCTTGAGTCGATAAGGGTTTCATGTCAACCACTCGAACATCAGACTTTCGACTGAGGGCTTCGATTTCCGCCAAAAATCTTGATATTTCCTCCTGACTACTTCCCTCAACTTTTACAATTCCAACATATTGATTATAAGTATGTTCAATATGATCTTTGCTGTTAAAAATTTTTACATATTTCGCATAAATTAGACTTTGTTTTTGAATTTCTCCTCGAAGTGTTCGAAGTTTAGAAAAAAGAGGATCCAATACCATAAAATAAAGCGCCATTAAAACAATGATTAAACCTGCAAAAAGTGCTAGTTTCTTTTCGCGAATGCTTAATTTGTTAAGCATTTTCTGGCTCCTTCAAGTAACCATGAGATTTTGCTAGAATACATGCTAAGTGAAATTCGGCCGTCTCTTCTCTTTGTTCTGTTACCTGACGTGCATAACGCGTCTCAATTTTTTGAAAAAGAGGATTCTTTTGCAAAAGACTGGTGAGCTCAAAAACCTTTGCAAGGGTAGGGGCATAACCCCGTAAGGAAATTTTACTTCCATCATAAGTAATGGTTTTAAGATAAATTCCTTCTGTCATGTTTTGAAGGAGTGAAAGAATGAGATCCAGGCAATCTCCTCTATGTTCAATATGTTCTTTAAATAGAAGAATTTTTCCTCTTAAAACCTCGAGTTGACTTGCCGCAGGTTCTAGGGTCCTCGTTTTAGTTTTTAAACCATTCAAAAAATTTCTTTCTAGCCTGAGCTCATTCATGAAGACCCAGCAAAGGATTAAAAGGGCACTTCCGAGCAGAATAAACAACTTTCGTAATTCAATTTTATAAATAATGTTTTCAAATGATTTTCGAATATCGGACGGAAGAAGATCAAAAGGGGAGTCAGGTTTAGAACTCGCCAGCGCTAGCAAATGCGCCCAAGAAACCTGAGGAGAAAGATTCTCATCTTGAAGAATTTTTGCTTTTAAGGGGGTCTCGAAAGAACGCGTCTCAAACCCTAAGCGTTCCTTTAAATGGGTTTTTAATAAGGGTACTGTTTCAGTTCCCCCCGTTAATAGAACAGGAATTTTTTCTTTTTCCTCTTCATGATCAACCGGAAAAAGGGCAAAAGAGGCTTCGACCTCCCCCACAAAATCTGAAAGAGCTTCTGGTTTTGAAACCAGATCTTTAGTTCCTAGAGGAATACTTCTTGAAAAGTGAATTTTCCCCTCTTTTAAAAAAAGAATATTCGTTTGATGATAGTCCACTTCAAGAATTGCAGTCGGCTCTTTTATTTCAGGAAGGAGAGCATTCAAGGATTCTGAACCCATCCAAATATGCTGCGGGTGAATATTTGCCTTTGATAAAATAGAAATCAAATGCTCAATCGCTTTACGATGAATGACGGCCAGACGCACTAAGCTGGACTCGTTGGGAAGGGAACTTAAAAGTTCATAATCAAAAACAATTTCTGACCTGGGATGAGGAACAAGACGGGTGACCTGAAATTCAACCATCGAATTCATCTCTTCACGTTGAATGGATGGAAGAGCTAAATTTTTGACGGTGACCAAATTTCGGGGGAGCCCCAAAACAAAATCAAAATTTTTTCCTTTAAATTTTTTAATAACTTTTCGAATTTCCGCTGCAATCTCTTCATCCGACAAGCCTTTAATGGGGTGGAGGAAAGCCAATTCTAGATCTTTTTCCTCCCTTGAGCGAGCAATAATGATTTTGAGCAGCTCTTGATCAAGATAGATTGCGCAAAAAAACTTATTTTTCCAACCACCGCCGAATCTTGACATAATCTCCTTGAACATGCTCAACGATCGCAATCACCTTACGCCCCGATCGAAGACTCGCCAAAGGCATCCCGGTTGCCTCCACTCTAAAAAACTTAGATTTCACGCCTAAAAGTCCCTTCGAAACAAGATTGATAATTTGAGAAGTCTCCATAGAACTCAGAGGTTCAGCTTCAAAAAGAATACGGGCAATCGATCCTTCATCCTTAAAGGATCCATCATCCTCTGTCCCGGGAAGCTCATCCGGACCGTGACGAAATTCCATAAATTTTTCAATGAGGCTATCATCTAAACCGATCATTTCAAGAACCTCCCGAGAAGCTGTATTAACATTGACCTTTCCATCCCCATAAATGGTTACAAAATCGGCCCATTTTTCTAAGAGCTTGGGTGTTATATTTTTAATCAGGAGAAGCTCTGAGATATCCTCCATAGGACCATCTTTTGCTGGATAGGGAATATCTAAATCCTGATAATAATCCTTTTCAGCCCCCTTACGTTCAGGAGTTGGGTTGACATCTCGCCAATCAATGATCGCATCAACAATTTCTTCTGTGCTATCAGGTAATTCAAGCAAAACTTGCTTGGGTGCTGTATTAAGATTAATCTTTCTTTCTTCGTCGATTATACCAAAATAAGTTTGAAGTCCCAAATCCAAATCAATCTCGCTATAAGATAAACTAAATTTACCGTTTCCAACCATTTTTTCTTTAAACATGGAAGGAGAATTGGACCAACCTTGAGAAAGGGACTCATAGGAATCAAGATCTCGTGTGGCAAGTGCAAGCATGGCCCAATGAACTCCTGCTTCGGCAAGATATCGTCCAACCACTTGATCCATGCGATATCGAAGAACCTTTACCCGCAGCATGGTATAAAACGAGAGACTCGAGGCCATGAGGGTAAGAAGGGTAAGAATCCAAAGAGACAAAATCAAGATAGAACCTTGATTGCTATTCTTCTTCATGATCCTCATTTCCTTTTTCAGAAATCTCAGGCAATTCTCCTCCTGGTAAAACCACTGTTCTCACTAAAGGCTGACTCGAAAGGGCATGAATGATCATCACCCGAGGAACCACCTTTGGATTATTCCACTGAGATTTTGTAATTATTTTTTCTTCATGGGTGTCCCAATACCCATATTCAAAAGAAAGTGTTTTGAATACAGTCGTTAAGAGCTTGCCCGGGGGAGGGTCTTCCAAAAAAGATTTTTCAATAGGATATTCACTTAAATAAAGCCCCTTTTTTTGAGAGCCTTCATTCTCCTTTAAAAAGGAATAATGAACTTTGACCATCCGAAGCGAGGTCGAAGGGGGACTTTCTTCAATCAATCTCCTTAAGCCGCAAAAATAGATCTCATCTGCTTTTCCCATAAATTGAACCCATTGATGTATAAACGCATTTCGGATATCTTGGGTCATTTTATCAAGGATCAGTCGCTCTTCACTGAAGCGATCCTGTTCCATTTGAGAGCGTTTCCAGAGATGAACGCCTTGTGCCAAAATTGAATAAAGAACAACACCGACCACCGAGAATAAAGACACGGCCAGCAATAGCTCAATGAGGGTGAGTCCCTTGCGAATTCGTTCCCTACCGAGATGCCGAAGCATTATTTTCATCCTTTTCTTCTGTGTCTTCTTTTTTCTTAACGAGAATGGTGTCGAGCGAAAGGCCATGAACCATTCCTTTTGCCGCTTTTACTTCTAAAGAAACATTAAAATATTCCACCGTTTCCTCTTTTTCTTCACTTTCCATTTGAACATTATTCTTATGAATTTTTCTAATATGAGCCTGCCATGAGAAATCCGAATAAGGTTTATCAAATTTCTCTGAAGTTTCTCCTTCATCCAAATGAGGCTCAGCCTCGAGAAGAGACATTTTTTCCTCAGCCAGGGGAAGGAGAGCCAAATAATCTTTGGTCAACCGATCGACTTTAGCTGAATAGGCAAAGGCACGAATGGCTGCACTCACGGCAACGCTTAAAATAACCACGGATAAAAGAGCTTCAATGAGAAGCAGTCCTTGACTGTGTAAATTTCTTTTTTTTCTCATAGAAAATCTATTTACAATTGATAATGGATAATTGAGAATTGACAATAAAGGTAGAATAAATTAATTCATAAATTATCCATTTTCAATTTTTAATTATCAATTTCGTTTATTTTTCCTGCGGCAGAAATCTCTAAATTAAAATGATCTGATTGAGCATTTTCAAAACGCACCTCTATGCGCGTTGCAGATCCATCAGGATAAAAGTAAATTTCTCGCTCATAAGCCATAACCTTACAACCTTGAGGAATGATTTGAACTCGTCCTAAATTTCCATCGGAAGGTCCAAAAGGTTCCTCACCTCCCTCCATTTCTTTTAAAAGGGCAAAAGAGGGAGGATTTTCAAGAAAAACCATTTTGTAAGTTTTTGATTCTAGCATCGCTAATTCATGAGCTGTTTGGGCCAGACGTGAAAATTTATCTTTAAGGGTCATTAAACGAAACTGATCATAGGTAGATCTAAATCGGGGAACAGCCAAAGCAGCCAGAACAGCAATAATCAGGGTGACAATTAAAAGCTCAATCAGGGTGAAGCCTGATGGGAACGAAAAATGTCTTGTCTCATGAGAAACCATAGTATTTTTCTGTATATAAAAACGAACTAATTCAAAATCCAAAAATCAAAATGCAAAATGACATACTAAAATTCAAAATTTCTAATGCTATTGCAGGGGACACATTTTAAGTTTTACATTGTCATTTTGATTTTTAATATTTGATTTTTGGATTTTTAAGCTCCATGCCAATTAGAAATATCATCCTGAGTTCCTTCAGTGGCATCAGGCCCATTGGATGAAAGATCAAATCCCGAAGTATTATGCTCGCCGGGACATTTGTAAACATAGGGATGAGCCCAAGGATCTTTTGGAGTTTTCTTAAGATAAGGACCATTCCAATTAGACGCCCCTCCTGATGGTTTTTCAACAAGTCCCGCCAAACCCTGATCGGTGGTTGGATAAGCGCCGTTGTCTAATTCAAAAAGATCCAACGCTACACTTAAATTTGATTCAATATCAGCCCGAGTCGCTGTAATTTTTGCCTCTTGCGATCTTCCGACCAAACGGGGAACAGCCATAGCAGCCAAAATGCCAATGATTAAAATAACCAACATGATTTCAATTAATGTAAAGCCTGATGAATATTTTTTTTGCTTTTTATTTTGTGTCATCTCTTTCTCCATTTTTTTCTCACAACTCACGACTCACCCCTCACAACAGTTTTTAAAATCATCGAATCAAAAAATTAATTTGGAAAATGGGTAAAAGAATTGCAAAGGCCATCATTCCTACAATGCCTCCAATCACGAGAATCATGACAGGTTCTAAAAGGGAAGTGGCCAATTTCACATCTCGATCTAAAGCCCTTTCATAAGATTCTGCAATTCGTTTAAGCGCCTTGTCTAATTGACCACTCTCTTCACCAATGACAAGCATATTGATCAAATTAGATGGTAAAAATTTGCTTTTCTTTAAACGCTCCCTCATTCGTTCCCCGCGGCTAACCCCTAAACGAAGCGCGTGGATTTCTTCCCGAAAAATAATATTTCCAATGGTATCATGAACAATCTCCAGGGATTGAACAAAAGAAAGACCGTTCGATAAAAGCATATAAAGGGTGCGAGCAAATCGTGCAATTTCAGTATCACGATGAATCACACCCAAAAATGGTATTTTAATTTTCACTTGATCCCAAAAAATATGACCCTCTCGCTTTGCCCGATGCATTCTAAATCCTGCGACGAGAAGAGCTATCATCAAGGCAAGAACCCACCAATAAAAAATCATCCCGTGACTCACTGAAATGAGCGCCTGAGTTAAAAAGGGGAGATTTTGTCCCATGTCTTCGAATATTCCAGCCATTCTGGGAATGACCACGGTCAAAAGAACCCCAATGACAAAAAGTCCAACTGAACAGACGAATACAGGGTAAGCCAAAGCCGCCTTGACTTTTGAGCGAATCTCTTCCTGGGCTTCAGCAAAATCTGACAAGCGCATCAAAACTTGATCTAAAGCACCACTGGCTTCGCCTGATTTTACGAGATTGACAAAAAAGGGCGAGAAAATAGATGGAAAAACCTTTAGGGCATCAGAGAATTTCTGACCTCCGCGTACTGAAGCTATTAAAAAACCCAACATTTCTTTAAAGGTTTTACCGTAAACTCCTTCTTGAACCAATTCTAGAGCTTTAAGCAAGGTCACTCCCGAAGAGATGAGATCATAAAGTTGTTGAATAAACTGTGATATTTCTTTCTTCTTAATTTTAAGAGATTTTACCTTTTGTACAGGCCCATTCACTTCAATTTCCTTCTCAATATGAATAGGGAATAAGCCCTGTTTTTGCAAATGAGATACAACCCGATCTTCACTCTCTGTCTCAAGTACGCCGGTGACTGTCCCTTCACCGACTCCTTTTGCGACATATTTAAATTTTGGCATATAAAAAAGCTAACCCCCCAGATACCTTTTCCTTATCCAGTTTCATCCTGACTGACGCGAATCACTTCTTCAGGACTGGTCAAACCCAATTTAATTTTTTCCCACCCTTCTTGACGCAAGGTTCTCATCCCTTTTGACATGGCCATGGCTTTAATCTTATGGGAGGGAGCCTTTTTGACAATTAAGTCACGAATATCATCATCCAAAACTAAAAACTCATAGATAGCCGTTCGTCCCTTATACCCTGTAAATTTACATTTCTCGCATCCATTGCCGTCATAAATATCCGTTGAGAGGGCCTCTTCACCCATCTCAAGACGCAAAAGATCTTCCCGAGTCGCCTTAATTTTATGCTTACAGCTTTGGCAAATGAGGCGTACTAATCTTTGTGCAATAATACATTCAACAGAGGAGGCGGCCAAATAAGGTTCGACCCCCATATCAATTAAACGCGTGATGGCCCCTGAAGCATCATTGGTATGCAAAGTACTAAAAACAAGATGTCCTGTAAGAGCGACCCGAATCGTAATTTCAGCCGTTTCAAAATCACGAACCTCTCCCACCATCATTATATTGGGATCATGACGTAACATCGATCTCAAGCCCCGAGCAAAGGTAAGATCAATCTTCGGATGAACTTGAATTTGTGTAATGCCTTTCATTAAATATTCAACAGGGTCTTCAATGGTAATAATCTTTTTTTCATCATGATTCAGCCTAGAAAGACAGGCGTAAAGGGTCGTGGTTTTTCCGCTTCCCGTAGGCCCCGTAACAAAAATAATTCCATGAGGTTTTCGAATCATTTTTTCTAATGTCAATAAATCTTGAGAAAGGAGGCCTAAATTTTCAATATCCAAGAGAGTGGTCTGACTCGAAAGCAGGCGTATGTTGACGCTCTCACCATAAGGAGTCGGCAGAATCGAGACTCTCAAATCTAATTCCTCCTCATTCATTTTGACTTTAATTCTTCCATCTTGGGGGAGTCTGCGTTCAGCAATATCCAAATTAGCCATAATTTTAATTCGAGAAACAATGGAGGCATGAAAGTGCCGAATGGTGGGGGGCATGGATGCCCGATAAAGAACACCGTCAATCCGGTAACGAATTCTTAAATCATCGTCAAAGGGTTCAATATGAATATCTGTTGCACGATCTTTATAGGCTTCAAATAAAATCTGATTAACAAATTTAATAATGGAGGCATCTTCTCGTCCTTCTCCTTCTGAAATTTCCTCGGTTCGAATGGTTGGAGTTTCAATTTCAATAAAAGTGTTTGACTCATTAATCATTCTTTCAACGGTCTCGGCCCCAATCCCATAATATTTCTTTAACGCATCATGGATATCTTTCTCGCCCGCAAGCACAGGCTTCACATCACATTCAAGGGCCAATTTAATCTCATCGATCAACTCTAAATTTAAGGGATCATTCATGGCAATTAAAAGCTTACCGTTATCTAAAGAAACGGGGAGAAACTGATAGTGATGGGCAAATTTAGCAGCAACCTTTCCAATGATTTCTCGATCAATCGTCCGATGGGATAAGCGCTCACAGGGAATTTTTAAGAATTTTGAAAGAGGAGGCAGAATTTGGCTTTCGGAAAGAACTCCAAGCTTCACGATGACGCGATCTAAACGCTCATTCATTTTTGTGGCTTCTCGATGAGCGATGCGCAATTTTTCCTCATCGACAGCCTTCTCATCCAAAAGAAACTTTTCAAATGATTCGTTGTTAAAGCGAGCCATGAGGAATATCCTTTATTTATTTTTAATTATACAAGTTTTTTTACTGGGATTGAAAATTATTTTTCTTTTAGCTTGCTCGCCCTTTAAATCCCTCTTACAATGGACCCATTTTTAAGGAGGCATTGTGAAACAACGAAAAGCGCTTGTAACGGGAATCACGGGACAGGATGGATCTTACTTGGCAGAATTTCTTTTAAAAAAAGATTATAAGGTTTATGGTTTAATTCGTCGCAGCAGTACTCCTTCGATTGACCGAATTAAACATATCGACGACGACATTGAACTCGTTTCTGGAGATTTGATCGATCAAAACTCTCTCAATGCTATCTTAAGAGAGACGGATCCGGACGAAGTTTATAATTTGGCGGCACAATCTTTTGTTCCGACTTCATGGCAACAACCTCTTTTAACAGGAGAGGTCACAGCCCTCGGAGCTCTAAGAATTCTTGAAGCCGTTCGAATGACCCATCCGAAAATTCGGTTTTATCAAGCATCCTCAAGCGAAATGTTTGGACATGCCCAAGAGATTCCTCAAACTGAAAGAACTCCGTTTTACCCCAGAAGTCCCTATGGAGTCGCCAAACTTTATGCCCACTGGATTACCATTAACTATAGAGAAAGCTATAACCTTTTTGCATGTTCAGGCATTCTCTTTAATCATGAATCTCCAAGGAGAGGTCTTGAATTTGTCACAAGGAAAATCAGTTATGGCGTTGCTCTGATTAAGCGCCAAATCACACGAGAACTGCGTTTGGGGAATCTTGAGGCTAAACGAGACTGGGGGTTCGCCGGAGACTATGTCGAAGCCATGTGGTTAATGCTTCAGCAGAAAGAGCCAAAGGATTATGTCGTTTCGACCGACAAAAATCATTCGGTAAAAGAATTTGTGGAAATTGCATTTCGCCATGCAGGTCTTGATTGGAAAAATCATGTTGTGATTGATCCCAAATACATTCGACCCGCGGAAGTAGATACTCTCTTGGGAAGTTCTGTAAAAGCCCGGAAAGAATTGGGGTGGAAACCCAGTCTTAACTTTGAAGGGCTTGTGAAATTAATGGTCGACTCTGACCTTAAGTTGGTAGATCAGCTGATTCAACAAAAGGAAAAAAATCTTATCTCTGGGGTCACACATTGAAGGTTCTTATCACCGGAATATCAGGTTTTGCAGGTAGTCATCTTGCACGCTACATTCTCAATCTTAAAGACCCATCTATTCTCTTAAGCGGAACTTATCTTCATCAAGAAGAGACTCAAAAAAATCTTGAGGAAGTTGCGACTCATCTTCAACTCTTTCAATGTGATGTATCAAAATCTTTAGAAATTGAACGAATTCTTGAAGAAGTAAGGCCGGATCTTATTTTTCATCTTGCAGGAACTGCTTACGTCCCACAAGCAGAAAAAAACAGGATACTCACTTATGAAGTCAATACCCTCAGTGTGGAGCATCTTCTTTCGGGTGTGATTAAAAAATGTCCCAAGGCTAAAACAATTCTTGTTAGCACCAGCGAGGTTTATGGTAAGGTTTCACCCATCGATATTCCTTTAAGAGAAACTCAAAAAATTAATCCCTGCAACGTCTATGGATCCTCCAAAGCCATGATGGAACTGATCGCACGTTGCTATATCAATCAAAGGGGTCTTAAAATTATTATTTTAAGGCCCTTTAACCATATGGGTCCTTATCAGGCAGATTCTTTTGTAATCGCTAATTTTTCAAGACAAATTGCTGGAATCAAGTTGGGTCTGGCACACCCTTATCTTGAAGTGGGAGACCTTGAGCCCGAAAGAGATTTTACCGATGTGAGGGATACGGTACGCGGCTATTGGCTCGCTTCCCAAAAGGGGCAAAATGGGGAGATTTACAATCTCTCATCTGGAAAAGCCTATTCTATTCGTGAGATATCATCCATGCTGATTACACTGGCAGCGTGTCCTATTGAAATAAGACAAGACCCAACTCGAATGAGAAAAAGTGATTTACCTTTACTTGTAGGAAGCTTTGAAAAACTTAAGCGAGATACGGGTTGGACCCCTGAACATTCTTTAAACTCAACTTTGAAAGACACGCTTGATTTTTGGATCAACCATGAAAAATCCAAAAATCAAACATCAAAAATCAAAATGACAATGTAAAATTTAAAATGAAAAAAATTCTCTTTGTTATCTTTCTTTTGTTCATTCTTCTTTCCCTTAAGACAATCTCTTTAAACCATCAAAAAGCCTTTTTAAAAGATCGACTGCACGACGTTGAGAATGAAAATAAATCCCTCCGTTCTAAACTTCAGGATCTTGAAGAAAATTTTCTCCAACTCCAAATTGAGGGAAAAGTCTCGAGACTTCGAGAGCTTCCCTTTATTAAAGAGCCTGTCTACCGTGAAGTAGATCGAAAAACGCTCCATGAAAAATTAGTTGAAGAAATTCAAGATGAATATCCAAAACAAGATATCGAAACCACTCAAAAAGTCCTTGTTAAATTCGGTTTTTTAGAACCTAACTATAACCTGAAGGATAAAGTTATCAATATCTATGGAGAACAAATCGGCGCCTTTTATGATGTCGATGAAAAAGCCCTTTTTAAGATTAAAGGGCTCGGGATAGGGCAAGGTCTTCAAAATGCTATTCTTGCCCATGAACTCACTCATGCGCTTCAAGATCAGCATTTTCGAATTAAAAATCTAGTGGATTCAAATTTGAGAAATGACGATCAAAAACTAGCCCATCTATCTCTTGTTGAGGGAGACGCTTCATTTGTAACCCAACTCTATTACCTTCATTCCATGAAACTATCTGTTCTTTGGGATATTCTTTCCTACTTTTTTGTTGATCAAAAAGAGTTTAAAAACGCACCTCTGGTTCTTCAGCAAAATATGATTTTCCCTTACCTTAAAGGAATAGAGTTTGTTTCTTACATCTATCATAAAAGTGGTTGGAGTGGAATCAATCGCTGTTTTCAAAAACCCCCATCTTCTACAGAAGAAATTCTTCACCCCGATAAATATTTGGCTGACAATGACGCTCCCCAAATGATCGTCTTCCCATCCTTAAAAGAAGTTTTGTCCCCTTATGTTCTCTTGGAAGAAAATGTTATCGGAGAATTTAATATTCGTCTCCTCTTTGAAAAATTTTTTAAATCCAAGGCTTTTGAGGCCACGGCAGAAGGATGGGGAGGGGATACCTATCAAGTTTGGGAAGATAAAACCTCTTCTTCCTTAATCCTGATTTGGCTCACCCATTGGGATACCCCTCAAGACGCCAATCAATTTTTCAATGGATACAGTCAACTCGTTTTAAAAAAATTTCCAGACGCCTCGCAGGAAGTTAAAATAAAAGATAAGAATTTATGGAAAACCCCTCAAGAATGGATTCTAATTCTAAAAAATGGAAAAGGTGTTCTCGTGATCGAGGCCAACGAAAAACCAAGCATTGAAAAAATGAGCAATTCATTTGAAGAATTTAAAGATAAAAACTATAATTAGTTTTTAATTTATAAAAATTTTCGAATATTTTTTCGGACGAAAGATACGCATCATGGCCAAAAATTTAGTGATGGTTCTCGCTGGGGGAGAGGGGAGACGTCTTTATCCCTTGACCCGAGATCGGGCAAAGCCTGCCGTTCCTTTTGGGGGGCAGTATCGCATTGTTGATTTCGTTTTGAGCAATTTTGTCAATTCAGGATATTTTAAAATTAAAATTTTAACTCAATTTATGTCTGAGTCTCTCAATAAACACATTTCAACAGGATGGCGGCTTTCTCCTACGCTCGGTCATTACATTGATTGTGTTCCAGCTCAAATGAGAACGGGCGAAACCTGGTTTAAGGGAACGGCCGATGCTATTTATCAGAACATTAATATCATTGAAGATGAAAATCCGGATTTAGTGTTTGTATTTGGCGGAGATCACATTTATAAAATGGATATCCGCCAAATGGAAAAGCACCATCTTGAAAAAGACGCTGATGTAACCATTGCAGCAGTTCCTTATCCGATCGCGGAAGCCTCTAATTTTGGGGTCATTGTTGTTGACTCTGACTGGAGAATCATCGGATTCCAAGAAAAACCAAAGGTCCCCAAACCCTTGCCTGATCGATCTGGCCTTGCCTTGGTTTCAATGGGTAACTACATCTTTAAACGAGATGCACTTCTTCAATCTATTAAGAAAGATGCAAAAAGAGAGAGCGATCATGACTTCGGGAAAAGCATTATGCCTGAACTTGTAAAATCTGCACGCGTTTTTGCTTATGATTTTTCAGCAAATTCTGTTCCGGGTATGGAAGAAAAGGAAAGGGGATATTGGAGAGATGTCGGAACCATCGATGCTTATTGGGAAGCCAATATGGAACTGGTGAGTGTGTCGCCCCAGCTTAATCTCTACAACATGGAGTGGCCGATTCGCACGGTTTCCTCTCATTTACCCCCTGCAAAATTTGTCTTTGCCAATGTTGAGGGACAAAGAGTAGGATATGCAACAGACTCCATGATTAGCGAAGGATGCATTATCAGTGGAGGAAAGGTTCATCGCTCGATTCTCTCCCCGGGCGTCAGAGTCAACAGCTACAGTCTTCTTGAGGAATCTATTTTATTAGACGGTGTTAACATCGGTCGACATGCCCAAATTCGTAAAACCATTATTGATAAAGATGTTGATATACCCCCTAAATCAGTCATTGGGTTTGATCTTGAAAAAGACCGTAAACGTTTCTTTGTAACCGATGAAGGGGTGGTCGTCGTTCCTAAAAAAACACGCTTTGATCGAATGAGCGATGAAAAGACAGTTTAAAGTTCAAAGTTTAAGGCTTAAAGGAAGAAACAGGGACAAGTGTCAACCTTTAAACCTTAAACTTTTAACCTTGAACCGTATTTTTTTCTTTGAACTTTGAACCTTAAACTTTGAACTGTCTTAAAGGAGTGTGAAAAATGCCAAAAAAATTAAAAATTGTTTTTGCGGCAAGTGAGGTCCATCCGTTTTCAAAAACGGGGGGACTTGCCGATGTCACGGGAGCTTTGCCCAAGGCGCTTGGCGAATTGGGACATGACGTTAAAATCATTACGCCTTTTTACCGATCCACAAAAAAAATGAACATTGATATTCGAAAATTTTCAAAAAAAATATTTGTTCAGTTAGGGGATCGGGTGGTTGAAGGAGATATTGCGACTGCAAAAATCTCTGAAAATCTCGAAGTCCTCTTCATTATTAAAGATGAATATTATGATCGTGACGAGATTTACCGGACAGTTCAGGGAGATTACAAAGATAACGCAGAACGCTTTATTTTCTTCTCGAAGGCTATCTTGGCTACGCTTGAAGAACTCGATCTTAAAGTGGATATTCTTCATCTCCATGATTGGCAAACAGGTTTAGTGAGCGCTTTACTTAAAACGATTGAATCGAGCAATCCTTTTTTTACCAAATCACGAACGATATTTACGGTTCATAATCTTGCTTTTCAAGGGCTCTTTTGGCATTACGACATGCACATGACCAATCTCCCCTGGGAGGTTTTTACTCCAGAAGGAATCGAATTCTATGGAAAAATGAATCTTCTTAAAGCAGGCCTCGTCTACTCAGATTGCTTGACGACGGTGAGTCGAAAATACAGTGAAGAAATTCAAACGCCCGAATATGGTTTTGGGCTTGAGGGGGTTCTCCTTCGACGATCGAAAGACCTTTACGGTATTTTGAACGGCGTAGATTATGATGAATGGAGCCCTGAAAAAGATCCGGAGATTTCAAGTCATTATTCCTTGAATCGCTTAGCAGGAAAAATCGAATGCAAGAAGGAGCTCTTACGTCTTCTTAATTTCAATCTTCCGATAACCACTCCGCTCATCGGTATGATCTCTAGACTTACGGATCAAAAAGGATTTGATATCTTGAGCGAGATTACGGATAACCTTTTCTCTGAAAATGTAGGTCTTGTTCTTTTAGGAACCGGAGAGGAAAAATGTCAGAAACTCTTCCAGGAAATTGCAGAAAAATTTCCAAATAAATTAAAAGTTAAGTTTGACTTTGATTATCCATTATCTCATCAAATTGAAGCAGGATCTGATTTCTTTCTAATGCCCTCAAGATTTGAGCCCTGCGGTCTTAACCAGATTTACAGCCTTAAATATGGAACCATTCCTATTGTGCGGGCTACGGGAGGATTAGATGATACCATTGAGGATTTCAATCCCCAAACACTTGAAGGAAATGGATTCAAATTCAAGGATTACTCTCCCCAGACACTTCTAGAAAAGCTTAAAAAAGCTCTGGAGATCTATCGCAACCCAAGTCTTTTCCAGCAAATCATCAAAAACGCCATGAAATGTGATTTTTCATGGAATGTCTCTGCCCGACAATACGAAGAGGTTTATTACAAAACACTTAAAAAATGATGCATTGAGATATTGAAGTGCAAAGGAGTTTTATATGCCCGAACTAAGAAAAGATCCTGTGGTGGGCCGCTGGGTGATCATTGCAACTGAACGCGGTAAAAGGCCCAGTGATTTTAGAACAGAAATGGAGGATGGAACGAAAGAGGGATGTCCTTTTTGTGAAGGGAGCGAGTCTAAAACTCCCTCTGAAATCTTTGCGATTCGAAATCCTCATACCCACGTCAATACGCCAGGATGGGAAGTAAGAGTGGTCCCCAATAAATTTCCAGCTCTACGGATTGAAGGAGATTTAGGAAAAAGGGGAGTCGGAATTTATGACCGCATGAATGGAATTGGCGCTCATGAAGTCATTATTGAGACGCCGGATCATGATAAAAAAATGCAGATGCATTCCATTGAAAGCCTCGCAAAGGTATTTGAGGCTTATCGCGTCCGGATTAAAGATTTAGAAAATGATTTACGATTTAAGTATATTTTAATTTTTAAAAATGAAGGATTTTCAGCGGGGGCCTCCCTGAGTCATCCCCATTCTCAGCTCATCGCAACCCCCGTCACCCCTAAGCGTGTCAAAGAAGAACTTCAAGGAGCTCAAGAGTATTTCGAGTACAAAGACCGTTGTGCTTTTTGTGATATCCTTATCGAAGAGCAAACTCAAAAAAGCCGGGTTGTTTATGAAAACGAGCACTTCTTATCTTTCTGCCCTTTTGCTTCAAGATTTCCATTTGAAGTGATGGTTCTTCCGAAGCGTCATGATCCTGATTTTCACACCGTTTCTTCGAATGAATTGTTAGGTTTCGCAGACATGATGCGCTTTACACTTGCAAAACTTGCCAAAGCACTTAACAAACCACAATATAATTTTGTCCTTCACACCAGCCCCGTCAGGTGGAAACGGAGGGGATACTGGACCACCATTGATCAGGATTATCACTGGCATGTTGAAATTATGCCTCGTCTAACCAAAGTGGCAGGTTTTGAATGGGGGACAGGTTTTTACATTAATCCGACCATCCCTGAAGAGGCTGCAAGATTTTTGCAGGAGGCAGAAGTTTGAAACCGATTCATGTCGCTTTTCTTTGGCACATGCACCAGCCTTATTACAAAGACCCTTTAAAAAATCATTACCTCATGCCCTGGGTTCGTCTGCACGGGATCAAAGGCTATTTTGACATGATTGATCTTTTAGAAGAATACCCAGCGATGAGAGTCACTTTTAATCTAGTCCCTTCTGTCCTTGTTCAACTGATGGACTACTGCATTCCTGAAACGCTTGATCCTTTTTTAGAACTCACACTCACCCCTCCCTCTGATTTAACCCTTGAACAAAAACAAGAGTTACTTTCAAATTTTTTTATGGCTCATTGGAACAACATGATCAAACCCTATCCTCGCTACTGGGAACTCCTGAATAAAAGGGGACATAAAGCTGAAAGTGAATATCTCCGCGAGGCAGCTAAAAATTTTACGACCCGTGACTTTCAAGATCTTCAAGCTTTAGCCAATCTAGCCTGGTTTGGGTATCGAGCAAAAAAGAAATTTCCTGAAATTAATGAACTCATCCAAAAAGGCAAAGAATATACTTCAAAGGAAATTGAACGAATTATAGAGATCGAGCGAGAGGTGATTCAACTCGTGATTCCTTCTTACCAAAAAGCCTTTCAAGAAAATCGTGTTGAACTAACGACCAGCGCTTTTTACCATCCGATTCTTCCTTTAGTCTATGACACAGACCTTGCCAAACGCTGCATGAATTGGGCTCCGCTTCCTAAACGCTATCACCACCCTGAAGATGCAGAGGCTCAAATTCAAAAAGCCGTTGATTTTTTTAAAGGTGTTTTCGGAGTAAAACCCATCGGGCTTTGGCCCTCGGAAGGGTCTGTCGCACCTGAGATTATTCCTCTTCTCGCTAAGGCAGGAATACAATGGATTGCGACCGATGAAGACATTTTAATGCATTCAACGCAAGTCACTGACAAGGGGACAGCACTCTTTAAAGTTTATCAAGCCCAGAACGAACAAAACTCAGTCGATATGGTCTTTCGCGATCGGGGTCTTTCAGATCTGATTGGATTTACTTATTCTCAAAATCCTCCAGAAAAATCCGTTCAAGATTTCTTAGAACATCTTCAGAATATCCGACAATACAATGCCAATGAAGAGGCGCTGGTGTCTATTATTTTGGATGGTGAAAATGCTTGGGAGCATTATCCTGATGGGGGAGAGGGGCTCTTAAGGGGAATCTATCATGAGCTATCCCAAAATGCTGAACTTGTCCCAACCACCTTTTCAAATTATTTCAAAATGAATCCCAAAAGAGAGATTCTCCCCTCTCTCCACAGCGGATCATGGATTCATCATGATTTTGATATTTGGATCGGCTCAGAAGAGGAAAACACCGCTTGGGAGTATTTAGGAAAAACGCGAGATTTTATTCAGAAAAATGCAAAGGATATTCCCGATGAGCAAATGAAAAAAATAATGGAGCAAATATACATTGCAGAAGGAAGTGATTGGTTTTGGTGGTATGGGGATGACTTCACAACAGAATTTGATGAGGAATTTGATCAACTTTTTCGCCTCCATTTATCTTCATGTTATAAACTCATGAATGTGAATGTTCCTGAATATTTAAACCAACCCGTTTTAGGGATTAAAACCCCTGTGCTCGCACAACAACCCATTGGATTTATCCATCCAGAAATTGACGGCAAAAGCACTCACTTTTATGAATGGCATGAAGCCGGACTTTATCTTGCTGGAACAGATGTTGCCATGCACCAAACTGAAAAATATATTTTAAAAATATTTTTTGGATTTGATCTCGCACAACTTTATATTCGCATTGATCCCCATAAAATATCCAAGCTTCGAAGCCTCGATTCCATTCACATGCACATCTACTTGACAAAGCCAAATGAGTATAAGATAGTGATCCCCCGTGTTTTTAAAGCCGGCCGAAAAAAGAAATTTACACTCTTTTCAAGCGAGGAGGGGATTCATTATTCTGAAGTGAAAGAATACACAACAACTGCTTTTGAGGATACACTCGAACTCGCAATCCCGTTTAGTGATCTTCATCTTAAAAGCACGGATGAAGTAAGATTTCGAGTTTCTATTCTTAAAGATGAGATTATCCAAGAAACCCATCCCAAGTTTGGGTATTTAAATTTTACAGTCCCTAATAAAGATTTTGAAATGGAAATGTGGAGCGTGTAACAACAGTTCAAAGTTAAAGGTTTAAAGTTTAAAGATTCAAGCGATAGAGTTTTTCTTTTAACTTTAAACCTTTAACTTTAAACTGTCTTTATCGGACTGTTTTTTGTTTTTTCTTTTAACTTTAAACCTTTAACTTTAAACTGTCTTTACAACATGGGTCAAATTGATTTTCTTTTTGGAATTCATAATCACCAGCCTGTTGGAAACTTCGAGTGGGTTTTTGAAGAGGCCATTAGTCAATGTTATCAACCACTCCTCGAAGTTTTGAGCCGCCATCCTAAAGTTCGCCTCTCGATCCATCACACAGGCCCTTTGCTCGAATGGATCGAGGAACACCGTCCCGATTATTTTGAAAAACTTAAAAATCTGTTAAATCGGAATCAGGTTGAGTTAATGGGCGGGGCTTTTTACGAGCCCCTTATTGCAACACTCCCTGAGCGAGATGCCATTGGCCAAATTCAGATGATGACCCAATATCTCATGGAAAAATTTGGTGTAAAACCTAAAGGCATGTGGCTGGCCGAACGAGTTTGGGAACCCCAACTGGCATCGATTATTAAAGAAGCTGGAATGGAATATACGCTGTTAGATGACACCCACTTCTATTATGCGGGTCTTCAGGAAAAGGACATGTTTGGCTACTACACCACAGAAGATAAAGGGAAAACCTTATCCATTTTTCCAATTAATAAAAATTTGAGATATCTTATTCCCTTCAATATCCCTGAAAAAGCCATTGAATTCCTTGGGAGTATTGCAAGCGATCATCCAGGAAGGGGAGTCACATTAGGCGATGATGGAGAGAAGTTTGGACTTTGGCCAGGGACTCACCATTGGGTTTATGAAGAACGCTATTTAGAGCGCTTATTCACCCTCCTTGAAGAAAATGCCCATTGGATCAAAATGGAAACCTTTAGTGAGTATTTGGCCAACAATTCTTCTCAGGGAAGAATCTATCTTCCCAATGCCTCTTACGAAGAAATGATGGAGTGGTCTCTTCCAACTCAAGCCCAGAAACTCTATGAATCAAGTATCCATGAATTAAAATCTTCAGGAAAATATGAAGCATTAAAACCCTTTTTGCGAGGAGGCTTTTGGAGAAATTTCTTTTCGAAATATCCCGAAAGCAACCTCATGCACAAAAAAATGATCTATGTCAGCGAGCAAGTTTCCAAACTCTCCGATTCTTCTAAAAATAAAAAATTAGCCCAAAAAGAATTATGGAAAGGTCAATGCAATTGCCCTTACTGGCACGGCCTCTTTGGCGGACTCTATCTGAACTATCTTCGTCATGCCAATTATACCCATCTCATCAAGGCAGAAAAAATTGCACTCAACTCATTCAAAGATAAAATCCTGATCGATGAACGTGATTATGACTGCGATGGTAAAAATGAAATTCTCTTAACAGCAAACGATTTAAATCTTTATTTAAAACCGGAATATGGCGGATCTATTTTTGAAATTGATTACCGTCCAAAAGATTTCAACCTCACCAATGTTTTAACCCGGCGAGAAGAAAGCTATCATGAGAAAATTGCTCTGGCCCAAAAAGCCCAACAGAATTCCTCCGGGGAACAACCTAAATCGATTCATGACTTATCCATTGCAAAAGAAGAAGGCCTTGAAAAAGTCTTGTTTTATGACTGGTACAGCCGCCACTCACTGATCGATCATTTTATTAAGCCAGGAACGACCCTCGAAGAATTTTATCAATGCTGCTATCGAGAGGAAGGGGATTTTGTCAACCAGCCTTATCAGGCAAGCTCTCTTGAAAAAAATACAAATTCTCTGTCGCTTACTCTCAAAAGGAATGGACATCTTTTTCGTGAGGGGAAAAACCCCATTCCTCTCTATGTGCAAAAAATAATTCAGTTGCAATCAAAATTAAGCAATAGGGTTTCACTCAACTATGAAATTTGTTCTCTTCAAAATATCGAGACATGTTGGTTTGGGGTCGAATTTAATCTTACTCTCCTTGCTGGAAATGACAAGAAAAAATATTACCGATTCAACAGTCAATCACAAAATCGTTCTCCGTTGGGATTAAAAGGGGAGTTTGCGAAATCAAAATCATTAGAACTTGTGAACGAAGATGATGGCTTTATTACAAAAATAACCTCTGATCAAGAAAGTCACCTCTGGTATTTTCCCTTAGAAACGATCTCACAGTCCGAAAGTGGGTTTGAAAGAACCTACCAAGGCTCCTCGATTCTTTTCTTGTGGAAACTTCAACTCACCGAAAATGCTGCAAAGAATCTTAAGCTGGAACTTGTAATAGAATAAACCTATCCAGCTTTTGCATATACCTTTACTTCAAATTCTAACCGGTTCCCAAGCTTATCAGCAGTAACATCTAAATCGTATTGTGCTTGTAACCCAAGCCAAAATTCCGCCGACACTCCAAAAAATTTTGCTAACCTAAGGGCGGTATCTGCTGACACACTCCGTTTTCTAAGAACGATCTCATTTATTCTTCGTGCGGGGACGCCTACGGCAAGCGCAAGTCTATTCTGGCTAATACCCATAGGATTAAGAAATTCTTCTGAGAGAACTTCTCCCGGATGAACCGAATGTAATTTTCTTTTCATAGTTTTCCTCTAATGATAGTCCGTTATTTCAACTTGATAAATATCTCCACCTTGCCACACGAAACAAATACGCCACTGATCATTAATTCTGATGCTCATTTGCCCTTCGCGATCACCTTTCAGTTTCTCCAGTCTGTTTGCTGGGGGAATCCGCAAGTCATTGATGTTCTTAGCGTTATTGATCATACGCAATTTTCTTAACGCAACTTGCTGTATATCTTGCGGCAGCTTATTTGATACTTCCCGAAGATAGACTTTTTCTGTATCCTTGTCTCTGAATGATTTTATCATCTAATGAAAAGATTATAACATAATACGTTAAACGTCAAACGTTAAAAAAACTTGAGATGCATTTCCTTTTTTCTTGAAATGTCATTATAATGTACATTATAATGACATCGTAATCATGCGTCCTATAACATGGATTTGAGAGGAGGCTTCGTGAGCACCGTAACCTTTACAGAGTTGAGAAATCATGCAAGAAAATATTTTGATCAGGTGGAACGAGGTGAAACATTCGAAATTTACCGGCATGGGAAGCCTGTCGCCATTTTGCTGCCACCGGGTGATTCTTCAAAAGAGGGCTGGAAACGTGTCAGCCCGATGAAAATTTTTGGAGTCTCGTTGAGTCAAGCAATTCTTGCAGATCGTCAAAAGAGTTTATGATGCGCATTTTCTTTGATTCCTCGGCATTCGCAAAAAGATACATTGAGGAAATTGGATCAGAAAAAGTGTTGGATTTTTTCTCCGAGGCAGGTGAGACTATTGTAAGCGTCATCTGTCCGATAGAGATTCTTTCAGGATTAAATCGTTTAAGGCGGGAGAAAAAAATAACGGGTTTACAATACCACAAGCTTAAATCAGCAGTTGCAATGGATATAAAAAAAGCGACTGTTCTTGATATAGCTCCCAGCGTTGTTCAACAAGCCATAAGATGCCTGGAGACGTGCGTGATTCGCAGTTTGGATGCGATTCACCTGGGAACAGCTCTTGAAGCCTCATGCGACCTATTTGTAACTGCAGATCGTCGTCAATATAATGCAGGGCGACGGATTGGACTCAAAGTAGTGTTCATTGAGAAGAAATGACGTGCTTATCCTATGTAACTTTTTTTCATGGTTTTCCTCTAAAACTTGAAAATTGAAAAATTCTTGCATCAATCATATAATGAAACCAGTTTTGGAAACGATTTAAAATTAACTCATAAAAAGGAGGGTCAAATGAAAAAGTTTGTATGGGCGCTATTAGCAACATGTGCACTTATCTCAGCCGGTTGTACTGAGACAGAGCAAGGTGCTGTGGGGGGTGCATTAGCAGGAGGAGCCGTAGGTGGTATCATTGGTCATCAATCCGGTCATACAGGTGAAGGTGCTGCAATCGGAGCCGCGGGCGGAGCCATCATCGGTGGACTCATTGGTCATTCTGAAGAAGAGAAAAAATCCCAACCCGCTCATCGTGTTCAAGTTTGTCCCCAAGGACATGAAGTTGATGTCACAGGATATTCTTCTGGAAGTCTCGTTCGATGTCCCATTGACAACAGTACTTTTACCGTTGAATAGGGGACGTTCATTGATATATTGATTCTAATATATCATTTTCAATTTTATTAAGTAAGTCCAGTTTTCGTGCCCTCTTAATCGCCAGACTTGCCGCGCTCTGGTTAAGATGTAACGCCTGTCCTAAGTTTGTTACGCTCTCGCCTAAATACTTTCGACCCATATATAGAAAAATATCCCTCGCCTCACGAGCACAGTGTTCTCTGGTTTCTAATATCGTTTGGCAGGGGACGTTATAATAGCGGCTTACATGACCCAAAAGCTCCTTGATGCTATTGATCTTGCATTCTTGCTGATCCAATGTGCCTGTCTTCTTGAGAACCTCCTCAACAAAGTTTCCTCCTCCAAGAATACGGTCATCGTACATTTCCTTCTCATCCTTTTTCCGTCTAAGAACCTCCTTTAATCCTCCAGCACTGCGAACGAGCCCTCCGCCTTCATAATCCTCTTTTGTGTCCAATCCAGAAGTCACAAATTCTTTGTATCCCCGTAAACCTTCACGATTATTTTTACCAAAAAACCCCAGAATTTCATCTTTATCCTTAATAAGACCCTTTTCATTCCTGCAAATTTCTAAATGCCCAGTCCAGCGATATTGCTCTAAGTCTTGGAGATTGATGACGCCAGCTTTAACGGGGTTGAGATGGATATATCTGACTAGAGGGAGTAGATACTCATTTCTGTCACACAAGACTGATTTGTATCGGTTCTGGAATAAATGTCCTGATCGTTTATGAATAATGTTGTAATAGACTGCGTAACCTGTCAGAAGACTACTCATCAACTCTGCCAGAGGGGTTTGGCCTGTCTGAAGCAATAAATGAAAGTGATTCCCCATAATGCACCAGGCATAGCATTGAATGCTAAATCTACGTAAATTATTACTTACTCGTTCATGGAACTTCGATTTGAGAAGATCATCGTTAAAGATAAACTTCTTTTCAATACCGCGTCCCATGACGTGGTGAAGAGCTCCTGGATAATCGAGTCTTGCTTGGCGTGGCATGACGTAAGCCTAGAGTAGGTGGAGAGATAAGTCAATATTAATATATCAATGAACGTCCCTTGTTTTCTTATAGAAATGTTGTATGTTGGTATGTAGGGGTTTAGTATCCCGATCTAGGTGGAAAATGAATTGTCCAGGGCCTGAGATTCCATTGACGGATGAGGACCTCTATGGAGAGGAGAACAAGGTTGAGGAGGCCACTGAAGAGTTTATTTTGTTTCAACTCGGCCAGGAGTGGTACGCTGTTCCTGTTAGTGCAGTGGTAGAAATTGTTCGAGTAGGGCAAATAACCTCTTTGCCGTCGGCACCCATTCATATTATCGGAATCACCAGTCTTCGAGGAAACATTATTTCTATAACAGACCCCAAGCGTCTCTTGGGTCTTCAGGCAGTCCCGTTAACCCATAAAAATCGCATCATTGTTATTCAAATGCAAGATGAGCGCACGGGACTCCTTGTTGATGAAGTGTCTGCGGTTATGAACATTCCTGTCAGTAGTCTTGAGCCGCCCCTTGAGACATTGACTCCTGCGCAAACAGAATTCATTCAATTTACCTGTCATTGGCAAAAGCATTTGATGGCTATCCTTAAAGTTGAAAAATTATTATCACGGGAGGGGAAAAAATGAATCCTTTAAAGAAAATTACTTTAGGACAAAAACTGATGTGGGGAGGTGGAATGATTGTTCTTCTTCTCATCATGATCGTATTAATGGTTTATCATGAAATGAATGTGCTCGACGACTATGTCAATGAAGAAAAAATGTCTTCCAAGGTTCTTAATAAAGCAATTTTATTAAGTGCCGAACAGCAAAAACTGGATAAAATAGTTTTGCAATACGCCTCTTTTTCTGATCCAAAACTGGTCGAAGAAATGAATAAAAGGTGGACCCGCAACGATGAATATCGAAGAGATTTAGGAGAATGGACTCGACTGCCGGAGGTGATTCAAGCACTCAACGCCTATGAAAGACTCATCGGGCCGTTGAAGGAATCCCAGAAAGCATTCACAGCTGCCATCGACGCAAAGGTAAACCCAGAAGAGATTCACACAATGCTTGCTGAACGTGGCAAGCTGGAAGAAGAAGCACAGGCCTATCTTAATACTGTTGTCAACATTGAAAACAATGCAAATGATAGAGCGATGGATGAGGGTAAACAGCATCGAGACGCTCTCAAGAAAAAAATTTATCTTTTTATTGGCATCACATTATTACTCGCTTCAGTTCTTTTAATCGTTCTTTTCTTGACCACAGTTCCTGTGATGCGAGAAGCAATGACTCAAATTGCCTTTTCAACGAATCAATTACAAATCACAGCTCAGGAGCAATCCTCTGGGGCGACCGAGCAATCATCCACCATAGCAGAGGTTACCTCCACGATGGAAGAGCTTGCCCAGACGGCGAGTCGGATTGCGACAAATGCCCAGACATTGGCTCATGCGGTTGATGCCTCTTTAAAGGGCATGCAGTTGATCAATGAAAAAGTGGATGCAATGGCAAAAAGAATGATGAGCTTGGGAGAAAAGTCTCAGTCTATTGGTAATATCACCAAGATCATTGATGAACTTGCAGGGCAGGCTAATCTCCTTGCGCTCAATGCATCCATTGAAGCAGCAAGAGCTGGAGAAGGGGGTCGAGCCTTTGCGATCGTGGCCTCCGAGGTTCGAAAACTTGCTGAACGCTCGAATGAATCAACCCAAGATATTCGAAATCTTATTACTGAGATTCAAGGAGAAACCAATGCAGTGATCATGGGGGTTGAAGACTCGACCAAGACAGCAGCGAAGGGGTTAGAGCAAATTAATCAAACCGTTTCTGTGATTAAAGAAATAACGCTAGCAACTCAGCAGCAGAAATCAGCGAGTGATCAGATTACCCAAGCGATGCGCAACATTGATGAGGTCGTGAAACAATTTGCTACTTCGAGTAAACAGACTGCCGCTGCGGTAGAACAATTGAATCGTCTCTCTGGACAGGTAAAAGTCATGGTTGGAGGATTTAAAGGGAATTACAGAGGAATGTGATACGCGTGTAACGAGGTATGTGTAAAGTATGAAGCCACTAGACAAATCTCAGTTTATGGCTGTATTTAAAGCAGAGGCCAAGGAGCATATTGCCAAATTGAATCAGGGATTCATCAGGCTTGAGAAGAATCCCCATGAGGTTCAAGTC
The DNA here is from genome assembly GCA_016178055.1 of Chlamydiota bacterium. NCBI lineage: Bacteria > Pseudomonadati > Chlamydiota > Chlamydiota bacterium. The sequence goes on from JACOUC010000017.1 coordinate 42,308, forward strand.
ATTGACGAAATTTTTCGCTCGGCTCATACGCTGAAGGGTTCTGCTCGGATGATGGGAGAGCGTGAGATTCATGACATAGCCCATCAACTGGAAGATCTTTTGGAAAAAATTAAGCAAGGTGAATTAAAAGCGACTCCTTCCCTGACCGATCAAGCATTAAAGGCCGTAGATATCATAGAAAAAGTCCTTCAAGAAATGGGAAAAAACAACCCAAGTTTGATCGACGTCACAGAGGTTTGTCAAGCACTGAATCAATATATCACAGAAAAATCAGAGTCATCCGAAGAGGGCCCCTCCGGTCCAAAACTAAAAATTCAAGCAATATCCGAACACAAGGGGAGCCAGGAATCGAAGAGTTCTATCATTTCTGAAAAAAGCGATCCCATAGAACTCGAGGAATATATCCGCATTCCTGTCAGTCGTGTCGATACCCTTTTAAGTCTTGTAGGGGAACTTATGATCAATAAGATTAAATCCTCCTACAAAATGGCGGCTTTTCGGCAGTTGACTGAAAGGGTAAAAATTGCTCAGAAACGCCTCGCAGAATTATTAGAAAAATTGGGAGAGGGTGAACTTTGGAAGGGTAGAGTCAAAAAAAGTGATTTTGATCAACCCATGCATCAATGTAATTTTGATTTAGAAGAATTGAAGCGTGGAATATTAACGTTAGCGGATCAATTATCCACAGAAACTGTGCACTTAGATCCTGTGATTGACGAACTCCAATTCAAAGTTAAAGAGCTTCGCATGATGCCCTGTGCCACCATCTTTGAAGGTCTGGAAAGGTTGGTGCGTGATGTGGCCAGAGAAGAGAAGAAAGAGGTAGAATTACTGATTGATGGAAAAGACACGGAACTTGATAAAAAGGTTCTCGAGGTGTTAAAACCGTGCTTGATTCATCTCCTGCGTAATTCAGTTTCACATGGGATTGAATCGCCTGAAGAACGCAAGAATAAAGGTAAAGAGGCAACGGGAATCATTCATTTAACGGCAGCACATCAAGGGAGTAGGGTTTTGATTGAGGTGAGCGATGACGGACGGGGTGTTGATCTCGAGCAGGTCAAAGAGGTTGCTTTGAAGAAACATATTATAAAACCAGAGGAATTGAATGGGATGGATGATCGAGAGGTGATGAACCTTATTTTTGCTCCCGGATTTAGCACAAGTCCGATGATCACAGACATTTCAGGACGGGGTGTAGGGTTAGACGTTGTTCGTAAAGAGATTGGAGAGCTCAAGGGTGAAGTCAGCGTCACGTCTCAAGGTGACAAGGGAACACATATTGCGATTAAACTTCCGCTTACGGTAGCCATCATGAATATTCTTTTGGTAGAGGCTGAAGGTCAAACATTTGGCCTTCCACTCCTATCTGTGGAAGAAATTGTATCTGTCAATCCTAAAGATCTTGAAACACTTGAAAATAAAATGACCATCCAATTTTGCAATCGAACCGTACCAGTTATAAAACTTGCCGATGTTCTTCAACTTCCGAGTAAGCCCACAGAAGAAGGATCTCCTAAAGAAATTTCTGAGCGTTGGCCTGTACTCATCGCTCATTTACTGGAGAGACGTATAGGTTTTCTGGTGGATCGTCTGGTGGGTGAAGAACAGATTTTTTTTAAAAATTTAGGAACACACATTGGGAAACTCAAAAATATCAGTGGGGCCACACTTTTGGGGACGGGAAAGGTTGTTTTAATTTTGGACATGACCGAGCTTATTCTTTCAGCAAGGCTTGCGAATACCTCTGCCCAGCCCAAGGAAAAAAAAATTACTTCTGAAAAACATCATCAGCGAATTTTAGTTGTAGAGGACTCTCTTACGACTCGGGAGCTTGAGCGGGGGATTCTACAAGCACAAGGATATGAAGTTGAGACTGCGGTGGATGGTATGGATGGATTGGCAAAACTGTCTCAGGGAAAATTTAATCTTATTGTCAGTGATGTTCAGATGCCTCGGATGGATGGATTTGAGTTTTGCAAAACCCTTCGCCAGAATCCTAATTATAAGGAACTCCCTTTTGTTTTTGTGACGGCCTTAGAAAAAGAAGAGGAGAAGCGCAAAGGAATTGAAGTGGGCGCCCAGGCCTATATTGTCAAAGGGGCGTTTGATCAATCGAATCTTTTACAAGCGATTGATCAGTTGGTGGGATGAAAATTGTGTAATGTGGAATGTGTAACGTGCGATGTGGAATGTGGAAGGTGTGATGTGTAATGTGTAACGTGCGATGTGGAATGTGTAATGTGCGATGTGTAATGTGCGATGTGTAATGTGCGATGTGGAATGTGGAAGGGGAAGGTGAAATGGGAAAAGATTATAAGTTTGATTTTGAAAGATTGGAGGTATATCAGAAGACTTTGGAACTGATACGAAAAATCTTTCAGCTCATGAGGGTTTTGCCAAGAGAATATCAATATTCCCTAGCTGACCAACTGCGAAGAGCAGGGCTCTCAATTCTCAATAATTTAGCTGAAGGGAGTGGTCAGCTTTCTAAGAAAGAGAAAGGACGATATTATAGGATTTCTCTCAACTCGAGTCGAGAATGTATCCCTATGTTGACATTATTGTGGCAAGAGCATCAGATATCACCTAGCACGCATCAAGAGTTGCGAGAAGAAATTGTGCATATTGCTAACATGTTAGGCAAGCTCATCGGAAGCCTCAACATCTAGCAATTTTCACATTACACATTACACATCGCACATTACACATTACACATCACACATCGTATCATCGCACATCTTGTGAAAGGGAATTATTTATGAATAATGAATCAATGTCACCCATTCGTGTTCTTGTCGTTGATGATTCATCCCTGTCATCAAAGATGATCGTATCCCTTATCAGTTCGGATCCATTTTTAAATGTCGTAGGTATCGCGTCTAATGGGAGAGAGGCTGTTGAGCTTGTTTCTAAACTAAAGCCGGATCTTATTACGATGGATCTTAAAATGCCCGTCATGGATGGTTTCGAAGCGACAAAGCAAATTATGGCATTTAATCCTACACCTATTCTTATTTTATCCTCTTCGGTTTTTAAGGACGGAATGAATTTGGCTTTTAAAGCCTTGTCCTACGGTGCTCTGGATGTCATGGATAAGAGTCGGATTGAAGTGTCTACTGATTTTATTGAACGCATTAAAATCTTGGCCCGTGTTAAGGTGATCCATCATCCTATGGGTAAGTTGGAAGAGATGGGAATACCGAAAAAACATAAAACGCCAAAAGATTTGGAAGGCGGTAAAATTGTGGCCATTGCCGCTTCTACGGGGGGTCCTCAAGCCTTACAAGTGCTGTTGCGTTTACTTCCAGAAGATTTTCCATGTGGAATTGTGATCGTGCAACATATCGCGGAAGGTTTTGCTGAGGGTCTGGCAGCGTGGCTGGATGACGACTGTCAGATGAGGGTAAAGGTAGCAAGGGAAGGGGAACACATTGAACCAGGGGTTGTGTATTTTGCCCCCACAGGGTTTCATACGCGGGTTGAGATAGGGGGTATCATCCACCTCGTAAATGAGACGACGGAGTATGCTAACCATAAACCTTCTGGAAATATCCTTTTTGAGTCTGTCGCGAAAGTTTATGGGGATCAAGCGATCGCAGTTATTTTAACAGGCATGGGGAAAGATGGTGCCGACGGGCTTAAACGAGTCAAGGAAGCCCATGGCAAAATTTTTGCGCAAGATGAGGCGAGCTCCATTATTTTCGGAATGCCGAAGGCAGCCATTGATCTAGGTATTGTGGATGAAGTATTACCTTTGAACCGGATCGCAGAAACTATTTTGAGAGAAGTAAGGTATCAAGGAAAAATGTGAAATGAAACCTATGAAACCGCAAATGAGTCAATTTTTAAATGATTCTCTACTACAGGTGGTGGTCTTTAGCCTGAAAAATGAGTCGTACGCCCTTCCTATCTCTCAGGTGAGAGAAGTCTTGAGTCTACAGGAGATCACTCCCTTACCTCAAGCCCCATCCTTCATCGAAGGGGTCATCCATGTCCGTGGGCGCATCTTTGCTGTAATAGATTTGCGCAAGCGCTTCAATTTAGGAGGAGAAGAGACGAACCCAAACACACGCATCATTGTTGTTAGGCTCTCAAAAGCACTCGTAGGTTTTATTGTGGATACGGTGGATGAAGTGTTGTCCATTTCCAAGGCAGCAATTCAAGAAGCCCCTGAAATGGCCATGGCAACACATCACTATTTTTCAGGAATTACGAAAGTAGAAAATCGTTTAATCCTACTCCTAAATGCATCAGCTATTTTTTCAGGGAAAGAAGAAAACGAGCTTGCAGAGGTTCACGCAAAGGAGGAGATCCATGGCTAAGATTCTCATCGTTGAAGATAGCCCAACCATTTCACTTTTTTATCAAGAACTTTTTAAAAAAAATGGATACGAAGTTCTGGTCGCAAGCGACGGATTAAGTGCCCTTAATTTAGCGACAAAAGAAGTTCCCAATCTTGTCCTTTTAGATATTATGCTCCCGGGTATGAATGGGATTAAGGTCTGTGCAATGTTGAAAAAGAGCGAGGTCTTAGAATCGATGAAAGTTGTCATGTTGACAGGAAATCCTAATGAAAAAGAGCTGGGAAAAGAGGTAGGAGCTGATGAATACCTCACCAAAGATTGTGAGCCTTCACAAGTCCTTAAAGTTGTTAAACGCCTTCTTCTTAAGCCGGACAATCCTTTATAAATAAAAAGGAGAAGAAATGTTATTAGATCGATCAAAAATCTCAAAACTTTCTGATGCAGACTTTGAATCTTTCCAAACGCTCTTGATTCAAGAATGCGGGTTTTTCTTTGATCCGAATCGTCAGGAACTTCTCTTTTCAGGTTTAAGTGATCGTATGGCTAAGCGGCACATCGATTCTGCAAAGGAATATTACGATTTTATTAAGAACCACCCCGAAGGTGAAATTGAAATAAAATCACTCATTGATTTACTCACCATTGGTGAAACTTATTTTTTCAGAAATCCAGCCCATTTTGATGTATTAAAAGAGCATGTGTTACCTCTTTTTGTAAGAGATCGCTCTCACGGTTCTAAAACATTAAATCTCTGGTCCGCCGGTTCGTCTACCGGGGAAGAAATCTATTCGCTCGCCATCACGCTTCTTGAAACTTTGCCTGAGCCTGAAACATGGAACATTTCTCTCTTGGCAACGGATGTAAACCGGAATCATTTATTGAGGGCCAAAGAAGCCATTTACAGTGAAAGGGCTGTAAGACAGGTTCCTCCAGAGTGGCTTGAAAAATATTTTACTCAACGAGGAAGGAAATACATTCTTAAAGAATGCGTGAAAAAAAAAGTTCATTTTGAATATCACAATCTTATAAAAGATTCTTTTACACTTCCCGGCATGCAAGAAGTTGACATCCTTTTTTGTCGCAATGTCATTATTTATTTTAATTTAGAGACCATTCGAAGGCTTTTTAATCAGTTTGCTACTTGTGTTCGCGAACCCGGTTATCTTTTTATGGGAGAGGCTGAGACCCTTTGGACCCTTTCAGATCAATTCGTTCCTGTCGAATTTCCACACAGCATCATTTATAGAAAATCACCCCATCCGGGAGAGGAGATATTGAAACCTTTTGTGGATTTACCCCCCTTTGAGCTATTGATGTTTCAGGATGCTCTAACTCCTTCAGAGTCACTTCCTCTATCAACACCACTCCTCGAGCAAGGGCTTGCAGCCATGAAGCAAAAGAATTATACGCAGGCGGAACATTTATTGGATGAGGTTTTGCGCTTAAATCCTCATCAGTCATCGGCGCTCCTCGGAAAAGCTTCCATTCTCGCTGACCAAGGTCAATATGAATCGGCCGTGCCCATTCTATTACGGGTCGTCCAGTTAAACAATTTGTCGAGTCCAGGATATTATTTATTGGGAGCGGTCTATCAAAAACTTGGGAAAATGGATTTAGCTGTTGAAGCATTTCAAAAAGCCCTTTACGTCAATCCTTCTATCGCCTTAGCCCATTTTGAGCTTGGAAATATTTATCAATGTCAAAAACGAGTGAGCAAAGCTAAAAGGGAATTTCAAAATACCCTCAAAGCACTTGAGACTAAAGCAGATGAAGAGCTTATCGCTTTTTCTGAAGATATTACTGCAGGATACTTGCGAGCCGCCTGTCGTTGGCATCTCGATACTTACCACTAACATTCTAAACAAGTTATTAACACCTCGTAATATAAATTCTATAACTAACGTATTTACAATAAGTTAAGAAAATAAAACTCATTTATTTAAAAAATATAAATTTAACATAATATATATTATGCGACGTTAATTAATTTTTATATTTTGCTGATCTCATATCATTAATTTGAAAAATTAAAAAGTAGTTATCAGGTCAGCTTTATTGAATATTGAGTCTCATCGCAACCGATATCCCTCCTGGCCAGGTTTTTTTCCGTCAACGAGCACGACTTTAACGCTGTTGTCTACCTCGGAGGCTCGAACAATTCCAATAGCATTAGGAACGGCTGAGACAAATCTTTTCATGACTCCAGGAGAATTGATCTCCTCAGGAGGAAAGGGAATCTCCCCTCTAAATACCTTGTCAAGCAAAAACCTGTTTAGTCCTGCTTCGGACATTGTGTAAATTTCATCTAATACTCGGGCCCGCCCAACCCCCTCCTCTCCAGGGATCAGTACAACAATAATCTTACCATCGGGCCAAAATCTTTCCTCCATTTTGAAAATCTTAACAGCCCGATCCATCGACAAGGAATTTACAGGGTTGGAGGGATGAACAATAATGGCAATAGGATCATCCTGGGCTAGGATGATCAGCGGTATCCATAGCATGAAAATAAAAATGATAGTCTTTTTCATCATCGAAACCCTTTTTATTAAAAGTAGAATGATACGTTCACCGTTCCCGAATGAACAATAGATCCACTGTCTCCATCACTTAAGCTATACTCCGCCTTTATAGCTGCAAAGGTCACGATATCCCACCGCATCCCTATGTGGTGAGTAAGCACATCAATGGTGTTGGGCGCAAAAAAGGTGTCATCTTCGTCAAAATTCATATAATCAATGCGGTAGTAAGGCGTGAATTTTCCGAAATGACGGGCAAGGCTTGCATAGGCACCATAGTTATCAAAATCGCTTCCTGTGTCTTCATCATCGTGGAAGATGGTGCTAAATTCTCCTATGAGCTCCCAATTGTGGATGTCATAGACAACGTGGACGCCCGAAATTAACTCCTCCATCTCGCCGGGGCGGGCTACGATGCCTTCGTCCAACTGGGAGGAATCTGGGTCTGGATTGGAGGGGATTTTGTCGTACCAAATATTGAATCCTGCTTTAAGACCTTCCACTGCTTGCGGAGAAAAACGGAGCATGAGATTCAATGCCTTAGATGAATTCCGATCAATCACGTTGGTGATCTCCGTGGGGGTGCGGCCCCTTCCGTTCGCCACCGTAAACCAGTACTCAAACGGGAGAGGATCGATGTCAAATTTTCCCGAAGTCTCCAAGCCGACGTTGTGAGTGGGAAGAGGGCCGAAGTCATCGTCAAATTCAACCAGGGTAGGACGTCCAATACTGGTGTAATGCCATCCCCCATGATGGTAAGCCGTGTTCCAGTAACCGATCGGTGTATGCTCCCGACCTAGCTTAAATTTTAGGTGGTCATTAAACGTGTAGCGAACCCAGAGCCGCTCTTGATGCAATTCGGCTTCGTTATCGTCATCATACTGAATAACCGTTTCTCCTAACATATCGATACGATCGTCTATGGCCGCTATCACAAAAAGACCTAATTGGCCCAAGGCAAAATGATTATTTTCATCGTCTGCACTGTTCGCTGCTTTTTCAAAACGATAGGTCACATCAGAAAAACCTTGGAAACTTAATGAAGGATATTTTTGCGGCCGCCAATGCAGGTTCTCAAGCATGGAATCTATCCCGTGACCCTCTTTTTCAGGCTTCTCTATTTGCTCACTCAACCCACCCCCCAAAGTAGGTTGAGTAGAAACCGCCGAGGACGTGGCCACTTCGGGTGTTGACTTCTCTTTTAACTTTTCCTCTAAAGCCTCCATCCTTAATTTCATCATGCTCATTTCCTTCTTCAAATCCGATAATTCATCAGAAAAAATATAAGGTTGGCCGCATAAAGAAAAGACAACTACGATGATCAAGGACAAAGCTTTTATTTTCATCTTTTCCCCCCAACAATAAAAAAATGTTTGAGAATCAGGCTTGCTAGCCGTTAGTGAATTACAGGTTACCTGTCGCCAGTACCCGCAGACGTGTGACTATTTTCGTGATCGATAAAAAGGAATAATTTAGGGCTGAACGAGAAATACGAACCTGGAAGATCCTGAATCATTGAGGACCCTTTTATCATATACCTTAGAGATTATCATTTCAGTTGCTGACATGTCAAAAAAATTTCTTTCTAAACACCCGGACCCTTTCCTTTTCCATGTACACCTCTGGGCCGTGTCACAATGCCTTCTCATTACTGTTTTGCAATCTTCACAAGGTCAATCATGGGTAAGAATATGGCGAGCGCCAGAATGAAAACTCCACAGGCCAAAAATAAAGTAACCATGGGTTCAATGAGGGTGGTTAAATTTCGAATTCTATAAGCAAGCTCTGCATCATAATGACGTGTGATCTCTTCTAACATTTGATCTAGAGTGCCCGAACTTTCTCCTGTGGCAATTAAATGAACCACCATGGGAGGAAACCAAGGGCTCTTTTCAAGATAACTGGAAAGGGATTCCCCTGCCTCAACTCGCTCAGATGCAAGATGAATTTCCTTTTCAAAAGTATGGTTAAATAAAGTTGTCTCCATAATTTTAAGCGCCTTAACAATCGGGAGCCCGCTTTGATACATAAGTTTCAACATCCACGCAAATCGAAACAGGACAACCTTTTGAAAAAGGCTGCCGAAAATGGGAAGACGAAGTTTAAACTCGTCCCATTTTTCACGACCTTTTTCAGTTTTCATGTAAAGACGAATCACCATCAAGAGAAGCACAATGGCTAAAGCCAAAATACCGATATGATTTCTTAAAAAGGTGCTTGTATTAAAAACCCATTGAGTTGGGAGAGGTAAGTCTAAATGAAATTTACTAAAAATCGCTGCGAATTTTGGAATGACAAAAATAGTGAAGATAAAACTTGCGCTTACCATTGCACAAAAAACAATCACAGGATATCTCAGTGAAGATTTAATCTCTCGACGGGTTTTTTCTTCATACTCAAGAAAAATAGAAAGACGATCCAAAACCTCTGGTAAAACACCCCCTTTTTCCCCTGCCTTTAAAATATTGATATAAAGTTCTGAGAAAATTCTAGGGAAGTGCATCATGGCAGACGAAAGATCTAACCCTCCTTCAACTTCTCTTCGAATTCTTAAAAGGGCGTCCTTCAATACCGGAGATCTGACCTGTTCCACAACAATATCTAGAGTCTTAAGAATTGAAACGCCGGCCAATATGAGACTACGAAGCTGACGGGTAAATAAAATGAGTTCTTCCGCCCTCACCCGACCTAAAAATCCACGGAGGGTGCTTAACCACAGTTTCTGCCAATGGGCCTCTTCTCTTATTTTTAAAGGAGTATACCCTTGCCGTCGAAGAATGGATAAAGCCCGCTCGAGAGATTCTGACTCGAGAGATCCTCGGATTATTTTCCCTTCATCAGTGCATACGCGATAAATGAACTTGGGCATATTCTCCGCCATTCCCCTATGGGTCACCCAAGGGGATGAAAATCAAAATCCAAAAATCAAAATGCAAAATGACAAACCAAAAATCAAAATTTTTCCACGCAATGGCACTGGAAACATTTGGGATTTTGATCTGTCATTAAAATAAGTCACTTCCCAATCTCAGCCACCCTCAACACCTCATCCAAACTGGTCTTGCCCTGCCGAACCTTTTCTAACCCATCTTGGAGCATGGTTTTCATTCCTGATTCAATGGCTTTCTTTTTGATCTCGCTAGCAGCTACCTTTGAAGAAACAAGTTGGCGAATATTATCATTCAATTCTAAAAGTTCAAAAATCCCCATCCGCCCTTTGAAACCCGTATGACGACAAAACCGGCATCCTGCTCCTTTCATGGGAGAACTCCCCTCCAGCTGATACATTTGAAGGACTTTTTGAGAAAGGGACTCCGTCTTTTTACACTTCTCACACGTAAGACGAACCAAGCGTTGGGCTACAATTCCAATCACAGAAGAAGAAACTAGAAAGGGTTCAACCCCCATTTCAATCAATCGAACAGCCGCCCCTGCGGCATCATTGGTGTGAAGTGTGCTAAAAACCAAATGACCTGTCAGCGCTGACTGAGTGGCAATACCCGCCGTTTCTGAATCTCTGATTTCACCCACCATAATAATATTTGGATCTTGCCTAACGATAGACCTCAAACCTGAGGCAAACGTTAAACCAACCTTGGGATTGACTTGAATCTGCCTCACAATTTCTAACTTGTATTCGACCGGATCTTCAATGGTGACAATATTCTTTTCAAGACTGTTAATACTCCTTAAAGCTGCATAAAGAGTGGTCGTTTTCCCACTCCCGGTCGGACCGGTCACTAAGATCATTCCGTAGGGTTTCTTAATCAAACACTCAAAACGCTGATAAATTCCACTGGAAAAACCCAACTCTTGAAGATGAATTTGTAAGGCCTTGGCATCCAGAATTCTTAATACGATATTTTCGCCATGTACCGTTGGCATAGTCGAGACACGAACATCAATTCGCTTACGATCCACTTGAGTTGAAAAACGACCATCTTGAGGAACTCGACTTTCCGCAATATTTAAATCCGCCATGATTTTGGCACGGGAAATTAAAATATTTTCATATTTTTTTGGAGGGGCTGGAACCTCATGCAAAACACCATCCACTCGAATGCGAACCCGCAAGCGATCCAGTTCAGGCTCAATATGGATATCGCTTGCTCCTTCCTTCACTGCATGTTCAATCAAAAGATTTAAGAGCTGAACCGCGGGCTGATTCTCTCCCAAGGTAAGCGTTTCCAAAGGAATCACAGGTACTTCCTTGATCTCTTCCCCTCGCTGAAGATTTTCCACCAACGTCCCCATGGAATGATGAGCCCCGTAATATTGGTCGACCATTTTCAAAATTTCAGATCGTGAGCCAATCACAGGATCCGGCTCAAAACCAGATTCTTGACGAATCTGGTCCAAAGCCAACACGTGACTTGGATCCACCATGGCAACGACCAAATTTTTATGAATTTTGAAGAGAGGGAAAACACAGAATTCCTTGGCCGTACGAGCGGAAATAAGCTGAACAACTTCAGGATCAATGCGGTAATCAGTGACTTCTATAAAGGGAAGTTTTAAAATTTTGGCTACGGTTTGAAAAAAAATACTTTCGCTCACCCCTTCTTGATCTAAAACAAGCTGATCAAAAGCCTTGCCCTTTTTAACTCCGAAAAGAATCTTTTCAAAGTCTTCCTGAGAAATAATTTTTGCATCGATGAGTTCTTTTCCAATTTCTGAAGCATTTAGCTCATACATGAAAGAACCTTTTTTCTAATATACGATCTTATAATCATCTAAATTCAGTTCCACATCCTTCTCTATTTCCAATTTTCCCTTTAGGCTCCTCTCCATCTGTACATAAATTTCCTTTTCTTCTGTTAAAAGTTTATCGGCAACCTTGGGATGAAGAATAATTTTGGACGAGGTTATTTTTTTCTTTGCGACAATGCTTTTGAGTTCTCGCAAAACTTCAAGAATAATGCTTGTACTGGATTTGATACTTCCTAAACCAGAGCAAACAGGACAAGACTCGTAAAGAGCTTTATTGGTACTTTCTTGAACTCTTTGGCGAGTCATTTCCACAAGTCCGATCTCACTGATAGGAAGAATATTGGTCTTCGCCTTATCTCTACGCAGACACATTCTCAATTTTTGAAGAACCTTCATCTGATTTCTTTTGGTCTTCATGTCAATTAAATCAATAATAACAATGCCACCCACATTGCGAAGTCTCATTTGTTTAGCAACTTCTTCTACGGCCTCCATATTGGTTTCAAGAATCGTTTCCTCTAAATCATTCTTTCCAACATTCCGACCTGAATTAACATCAATGGCAACAAGGGCCTCTGTCTGTTCAATAATTAAATACCCTCCCGTTTTTAGCCATACCTTTCGATCAAAAATTTTCTTGATCTCTTTTTCAATTCCTATATGTTCAAAAATGGGTTCAATTCCAGAATAAAGTTCAACTTTTGACCTCAAGCGGGGAAGAACTGCACTGACAAACCGTTTAATCTTTCGAAAATCATCCCTGGAATCTACCACTAAACGTCCCACGGATTCAGTGAAGGCATCCCTTACGGTCTTCAAAGCCAAGTCTAGTTCCGTATGAAGAGAATTAGGGGCTGTGTACTCTTGACGGCGGCGTTCAATCTTTTTCCAAAGCCCTAGCAAGTATCTTAAATCCCGAATAAAATACTTTTTATGCATCCCCTCTCCAACGGTACGAATAATAATTCCAACATTTTCTGGAACATTGAGAGACCATAGAATCTCGCGAAGTCGGGCCCGCTCAGTTTTATCCATAATCCTTCGTGAAATACCTCGGCGTGGATCATCCGGGAGTAAAACCATATAACGACCCGGCAAACTGATATTCGTTGAAAGCCTGACTCCTTTTGTTCCAATGGGATCCTTGATGACTTGGACCACAACCTCTTGGCCCGTTTTAACTAATTCATCAATGGTTGCCTTTTTCTGAGGTCGCTCCATAGGAGGAGGTGAAGCTTCCCCCTCACTAGGAGTTTTTACCTCTTCATCAATTTCTTCATCTAAAATATCCCGATAGGCATCGCTCGGATTAATAATATCTGAAACATGAAGGAACCCATTTTTTTCCAGCCCTACATTCACAAAAGCAGCCTGAATTCCAGGAACAACATTTTCAATAATCCCTTTATAAACGCTCCCCACCAAACGCCGATCGGATTCACGTTCGATCGAGAAATCTTCCAGTTGTCCATCCTCTAAAAAGGCGATTCTTCGTTCCTTTCCTTCACTGTTAATAATAATTTCTTTTGACATAGATTTATCCTCTCAAAAACAAAATTTAAATTTTAAAAACCTGTGACTCTCAGGAGTCAAATTTCCTATCGTAAGTTTTTCGCTATATGAATATTTTCTATGAAACCTAAACATGCCATGATGGTAATCAGATGAGATCCCCCATAACTGATGAGTGAAAGTGGAATTCCTGTAATAGGCGCAACACCCACGGTCATTCCCGTATTAATGATCACATGAGCTATGAGAACCAGTACAAATCCAACGGCCAACAACCTTCCAAAAAGATCCTCAGAAGATGTTGCCACTTGAAGGGCGCTTAAAATCAGAAGCAAATACGCCAGAAGAACCATCCAACAGCCTATAAAGCCCCATTCTTCCCCTAGAACAGAAAAAATAAAATCCGTATGACGTTCTGGGACAAAGTGAAGTTGACTTTGCGTTCCTTGAAGCCATCCTTTACCAAACCATCCCCCCGATCCAACGGCAATCTTAGATTGAATGGCATGATAACCAGATCCTAAAGGATCTCGATTTGGATTTAAAAAAACCATTAGCCTCTGGCGTTGATAGGAATGAAGAACACTCCAAATCACAGGAAGTGACAACACACTTAAGAGAATCATTCCAACCAAATATCGGAGGCGAGCCCCTGCTATAAAAAGCATCCCCAATAACACAGGGACAAGAACCATCGCCGTTCCTAAATCGGGCTGTTTTAAAATAAGAAGCATCGGAATCCCTACCCAAATAGTCGAAATTAAAACATAAGAAAGTTTGAATCGATCTTCGCGACGCTCTGATAGATATCGAGCCAGCATGAAAACAATTCCCATCTTTGCAATCTCTGAAGGTTGCAAAGAGAAGAATCCAAAATCAAACCAACTTTTTGCTCCATTGTGAATCTGTCCGACCCAAAGAACAAGAACGAGCATCAATAAACTTGAAAAATAAAAAAAAGGAGATGCCAAGTTGAGCGTTCTAAATTCCATATTCATGGCAAACCAAAATGCAATCAATCCCACTCCAATAAAAAAGAGCTGTTTATGAACGAATAAAAGAGCGCCCGAATCTTGATAAGAGGCGCTGTAGATAAAGGCAAGACCGATTCCCAATAAAAAGAGCATCAGAAACAAAATTTTTAAATTTATAAATTTAAGAGCCCGTAAAGGAATCATCCTACCCCCTACAAAATCCTTTCATAAATCTCTTTGGCCAGAGGAGCGACGTCATGCCCTCCTGATTCCACTCCCTCGACCAAAAGAACCAAAACATATTTTGGATTTTGAGAAGGAGCAAATGAGACAAACCAGCCATTCTTAATCATTTGATCATGCTGAACAACTTGAACCGTTCCCGTCTTCCCAGAAATTTCTACTGAGTCTAATCGTGCCGCCCGACCGGTCCCATCCCCTTCATTGACGACCTCCCACATCCCTTTTTTAATCAAAGAAAGAACCGACGTGGATAAACCCAACGAACCTTTTTCTTTGGGACCCATTTCAATCAAAGTCCTTCCATCCGGAAGAACGACTTTCTTCACTAAAGAAGGAGAAAAAAGCTTTCCCCCGTTGGCTAGGGTCGAAACCATCACAGCCATTTGTAAAGGAGTCACAGAAACAAACCCTTGTCCAATAGCAAAATTGGCCGTATCCCCTCGAAACCATCCCTCATGCAATTTCTGGCGCTTCCAAAGGGGAGAAGGAATGACTCCCGCTCGATCACCTCCAACATCTAGCCCTGTGGGTTCTCCAAAGCCAAATTTCTTAGCGTATTTGGCCATTCGCTCAGGCCCTAAATTAAGTCCCAGTTGATAAAAAAAAACATTGCATGAATATCGAATGGCTTCCTCTAACGTCACCTCTCCATGCCCTAATTCCTTCCAGCATCTGAAAGTGGAACCCCCTATTTTCACGGAGCCTGAACAATGGACAAGACTGGTTTCATTCATCACTCCTGTATCCAATCCAGCACTGGCGACCACCAACTTAAAAATAGAACCCGGGGCATAACTTCCTTGAAAGACTCGATTCATCAAAGGTCGATTAGGATCTTTAAAGAGCTTTAGAGCTTCTTCCTTCAAATCAGGTTTAATAAACACATTTAGATCAAAACCAGGTCGGCTGACAGCAGCCAAAATCTCACCTGTATTGGGATTCATCACAATTCCGACGGCTCGTTTTTCTCTCAAAATTTCTTCGAGCGTCTGCTGAATTTTCATATCCAAAGTAAGATAAACATCTCGTCCGCGAACAGGCCTTTTAATGGACAAAATTTGTTCTCGATACCCCCGACTATCAACCTCTATTTGCATTCCTCCTGACTCTCCTCGTAAATAAGATTCACAACTATTTTCAACCCCTGTTCGTCCAATAACATCTAGCCAGTGATAACCTCTATCCTTTAAGGTTTCGTACTCTTGTCGATTAATCGCTCCAACATATCCTAAAATCGAAGAGGCACAGTCCCCCAGGAGATAGGCTCGAACAGGGTTTTCCTCTACGGTCACCCACGGCATTTTAAACCTTGCCTCTTCGACCTGAGTTAAAAGATCCATATTCACATCCCTCTCAATCGGGACTGAAAGATAGGCTGGGCCATGATAAGATCTCGTAACCTGTTCTATTCTGTCAGGGGTTGTCCCTAACGAGGCCGCCAAAAAATTCAAAGGCACTTTTTTTCTTTTAATGGCTTCGTACTCTATCGCCACATCAAAACTTGGCCGATTATCTACCATCACAAGCCCATGACGATCCAAAATTTTTCCTCGTGGAGCTGGGATCCAAACTCTACGAATTCTATTGTCTTGTGAAAGCCCTAAGTAACGTTCCCTCTTTATGACTTGAACATACCAAAAAACTCCAATCAAAGAGACAAGCGTAAAGGTAACCCCAAACTTTAAAATAAAGAGCCTGCGGTCTAAACCGAATTGACCCATCGATGCCGTCCTCGAAATAGTCGATCTAGCAAGGGATAAATAACCACGGTTAATAGACCTGTTTGAACCACCGCTTTGAAAAGAATACTCAAAGTAAAGGGTCTCATATTTCCTTCGAATCGATTTAAACCCCATTCAAAAATAAATCCAACACCCATCCCTAAGGCGACCCCTCCTAAGCGAGCCAGCAAATGTTCTTGAAAAAAAATTGAATGGAGGAATTTAATGACAAAAAAAGAGCCCAAAAGACTCATGGACTTCACCCCTAAAGACTCTCCTGACAAACCGTCCCAAATAAAACCTCCGATTAAAGAAAAAATAACGCCGCTCAGCCAATGACGTCTCATAAAAAAATAAAAAGAAATAAGAGAAAATAAATCAAAATATCCAAAAATTTTTAACTGACTTTGTAAGATCACACTCAAAAAAATAAGAACCGCTTCTTTGATCCATTCCATATTAAGACTCTAACTCTTTAATTCCTCTTTCTTTTGTCATCACCACACTCACCTCTTCCAGTTTTCCAAAATGCACCTCGGGGGAAACCTCTGCATATTGAAAAAGCCCCTCTGCATCATCCTGAACTTTGACCACCCGACCGATTTCAAGCCCAGGCGGAAAAAAACGACTTAAACCTGAAGTCACAACACGATCTCCCGGCTTCACTTGGGCTTCCCGAGGAAGAAACTTCAAAACGCAAGATAACCCTCTCCCCTCAAGAATTCCTATTTCCCGTGTCCTTTCGACCACCGCTCCCACTTTAGAATTCTCATCAATAAGCAAGAGAACACGACTCCACTTGGGCATTACCTCAACAATTTTTCCAGCCACACCCTCATAAGATAAAACGGCCATTCCAGGTTCTAAACCGTCTTTGGCCCCTAGATCAATCCACACACTCTCATTCCAACGACTTGGGGCCCTTCCCACCACCCGAGTACTCAAAAGAACTGAAGAACTCTCCTGAATAAAATGAAGAAGATTGACCAGCCTTTCATTTTCAAGAGAAACGTTCTTAAATTGGTCTCTTTCAAATCTAAGACGCGTCACTTCTCGCTTTAAATGATTTTGTTCTTCCTCTTCTTGAGAAAAATTTCCTAAAACGAATAAGAAATTTTTGGCTCGATTTATAAATCGTTCAGAAAATTTAAGAATAGGGACACTGGTCTCGTTAAAAAAAAATGACCAATGACGAGTCAATGCTCTAGGAAGGCCTATCAAAACAAGAGGCAGTAAGGAAAATAAAGCAATATAAATCAATAGCCGGCTTCTCGACAAAACTAGACCCTAGCGTTATCAGTGACAATGACCTTCTTCAAGAAGTCTAACTCGTCCAGGACACGCCCTGTGCCCATGGCGACAGCACTCAGCGGATCATCTGCCACATTAACCGGGAGTCCAGTTTCTTCAGCCAAGAGTCGGTCGATTCCTCTGAGGAGGGCCCCTCCACCTGCTAAAATTAAACCGCGATCAACAAGATCTGCCGCGAGTTCTGGAGGACAACGCTCAAGAGAAATTCTAACCGCCTCAATAATCGTAGAAATCGTTTCTAAAAGCGCCCCGCGAATTTCTTCAGAATTAATAACAATGGTCTTGGGTAGTCCCGAGACAAGATCTCTCCCTTTTACATCGATGCTGATTTCTTCAGGTAAAGGAGCAGCTGATCCAATTGCAATTTTAACATTTTCAGCCGTCCTTTCTCCAATCATCAAGTTATAGGTTCTTTTCAAATACTGAATAATCGCATCATCCATCTCATCTCCACCCACCCGCACGCTCTTAGAAAAAACAATCCCGGCCAGGGATATGATTGCAACCTCAGTGGTCCCTCCACCAATGTCGATAATCATATTACCCGCAGGTTCTTGAACGGGAAGCCCTACCCCAATGGCTGCAGCCATGGGCTCTTCAATTAAATATACTTCCCGTGCCCCTGCATGAAGTGCCGAATCCTTAACAGCCCTTTTTTCCACCTCGGTAATTCCAGACGGAACTGCGACAACAATCCTGGGTCTTACCAAGGCCTTCCTATTATGAACTTTTGTAATAAAATAACGAAGCATACTCTCTGTAATTTCAAAATCAGCAATGACACCATCTTTTAAAGGACGAATAGCCAAAATATTTCCAGGGGTTCTTCCCAACATTCTTTTAGCTTCATTTCCAACCGCAAGAACATTGGAAGTTCCTTTTTGGATGGCGACAACAGAGGGTTCGGTAAGAACAATGCCTTTGCCCTTCACATAAATCAAAGAATTGGCCGTTCCCAAATCAATTCCCATATCACTTGAGAACATGCCTAAGACAAAATTAACGATACCCAAAGTTACTCCAAACGTTTTTCAACAATGTTAATATAACTTAAGTCAAGCGTTTCGGTCACCTGTTGCCAGTCACCTGTCGCCGGTAACCGGAAACTGGCGACTCCGTAGTGATTATTGCTCAGTCATGACCCGCTGAACAGGACACTTCCATGACTGGCCTAACGTACACCCTTTATAACAGACATATCCACTCAGTCCCAGTCCTAAGAGACTTCCGACAATAAGAATCCCAGCAATGACATTACCGAGAGTTTTAAGAAAACCTACTTCTTCCGTTGCCTTCAAGGCTACAAAATAGCCCATGCCCATCACAATCAACAATAAAGGGATTTTGCCAAACATAGCTCAATGACCTCCTAAATAAAGTTTTTAGGAATTTTAACATGTCCTTTTAAGCTTCGCTATCAAAATTAATGGTCAAAATCATTTTTTAGTTTTAAAAGTTGTTCTTTATCAAAAACAGGGCCTAAGTCTAAAATCATACATTTAATCGATCCCCCTCCCTTTTCATAAAATTCAGAGACGTCTATTTCAATAGGGATCATTGCTCTCTCTACCAATTGATCCAGCAACCTACGACTCAAACCCTGAGGAATGAGTAAAAACCTCCCCTCATCTGTCTCTAAATAAAAAGAATTAGCTGCATAGCGAAAGGCATCCTCCCCAGAAAGAGCAATTAATTTTTCCCCAAAGGCATTTTTCAGCACTTCTTGACTTTCAGAAGACAAGGCTAATAAATAACTCATCACATATTGACGGTGTAGGCCAAAAGAACAGCAAACGGTATCTCCATGATAAAAACGCTCGTCAATAAGCTCCAAGGGTAAAATTTTTTCTGGAGAAATATATTTCTTTACCTTTTCTAAAAAAATAAAATCGGTTCTAAAACCATAAACTCGCTCGTAAGGAGGAAGCCCCCAACGCAATTTAAAATGAGGCCTGATAATTCTACCATAAGTAAAAATAGTGTAGGATCCCGCTTGGAAAAAGTCTGCTTCCCCTTCAAAAGGACAATCAACCCCTTCAATTTTAAATCCAAGTTTTTCAAAAAATTTTTGATAGTAAAATTCCTCTCCACAGCGTCCTTGATTCAAACGACTCATTAAAAAAATCTTTTCTGAAAAGGGGCGAAGGCCTTCTTGATCCATCACAACGCCTGCATTGGCCGGAAAAACCATTCCTGGCCAATCCTTTTCAGGAGGCACAACCAACACTTTAACTCCCAATTCGCTGAGTTGATCCTTAAGCCGCTTCCATTGCCGAATCGCCTTCTCAAGCGAAACGGACTGTCGCAATCCCCAACGATTCCTTGTATGAGGATTGTTACCCGCCTTAATACGAAAATAAGTGGGATCGCCTAAGACAATCGCTCGCATATGGGTCGCCTGTTACCGGTCACCTGTTACCCGTCGCCGGTAACTGGAGACTCAAGTTATATTTTATAAAACCATATCTTCTCGCCTTGACGAAGCTGAAGAAATTTAGCAACTCTTTCTTCTAACATCATCCCTGTTTTTAAAAGATTTGCCGTCGCCAAACTTGCGCAAATCTCTCCCTTTTTTTCTACCATCACAATCCCTTCCATTAATCCCGACCCTTTCAGCGCATCTAAAAATCGATATTCTTTTGTCTCTCGACAGACCCTAATTTCATGGGTTTTAGCCCCATATAAGGGTCCTCCATCAAAAGGATCAATTTGATGAAGATACTTAAAACCTATTTTTTCCAAAAGTACTTTTGCAGGAATGGTATGAAACCCTGGCTCCTCTAAAACTTTCTGAACACGTTCAGGTAAAAGACAGGTATAAATTTTTTCTGAAGGAAACAGGGATAAAATAAATTCTTTATTACGAATGCTTAAACGGTCGGCTCGTGCGTACGATAGCCCTGTAAAATGTTTCCCCAAAACATTCCACAGTGGATTTTCTCCCTCGGGATCAAGATAGGCAAGAAGCTCGGCCAGAATCCGTTTCTGAAAGCGTCCCGGATGGGCTTTGATATACATCATTCTTACATAAGATAAAACTTTTCCGATTCCACACCCATGACCTCGATAGTGAGGATCAACCACAAGCCCCCCAATTTCAGTCGCCCCATCAGAAGTCGAATGAAGTTTAATATATCGATGCGAAACTTTTTTATGAAGCGTCTTACTCTCCATGCAATCTTCTCCGACCTCACAAAAGATAAAGGGATTTTTAGGGAACCCTTTTTTAGCAAGAATTTCGGAAGTCCCGACAATCTTCCCTGAAGAAATTTCCTCAGCAACCAATACGTAACGCCCTTCATGAAGAAAAGAAAGTTTCCCCTTAAAAGAACGATTTGAAACTTGAATCATCTTTGCTAGAAGCAGGCGGTCTTTAGGAAGATTGTAGGTATTAAGCATTGCCGCGAGACGAAAGAAGGAAGGTAAATCATTTGATCGAATACTTCTAATCACAAACATATTCTCACCTCAACGATAAAAACCGTCACCGGTCCCCCGTCACCAGTAACCGGTAACAAAATCCATTGTAACATACGCCTCGCTTTAAAGTGATTGAAAACCCTATGATGAGTTACTATAATATTGATTCATAAAGTCCGAAAGGAAAACACATGAAAAACAAAATCGTTCTATTGCCTACCCTTTTTTATTTTATATTTTTTTATTCCCAACTTCCTCATGCCTCAAACCTCGAGACGGATTTAAAAGTCAGCGATGGCTACCGCGTAGATCATTTCGACTGGAATATCGCAGGAGATATCAACGGACAAAACCCGAACATCCTTTCAGAACTCACTTGGAAAGATTTAGAGATCAACGAAATCAAGGGAGAGGAACAAATCCTCATTCACAAAAAAATTTTACTTAAAGGTTCCATCGCCTATGGCTGGATTCTGGATGGTAAAAATCAAGATTCTGATTTTGCAGGTGACGACCGTACCCTTGAATTTTCCCGTTCCATCAACGGTGCTGGCGGGGGGAACACACTCGATGGTTCACTGGGGGCCGGGCTCCAATGGCATTTTTTTAAAGGAAATCTGTCCCTCACCCCTCTTGGCGGTTATTCTTATCATGAGCAAAATTTAAGAATCGGAGATGGGATTGAATTTATTCCTACTTCAGATTCTATTGTATCCATCCCCCTCACAGGCCCGACCGACACGTACGATACCCAATGGAAAGGACCCTGGATCGGTTTAGACCTCGTGACCCAACCCACTGAAAAAATAACTTTATCCCTCGAGTTTCAATACCACTGGGCAGACTACGAAGCTGTGGCAGACTGGCATATGAGGGAAGACTTCGCCCATCCTGTGAGCTTTCGTCACGAAGCGGATGGAAATGGAATTGTCTTTTCGATGGGAACGAATTACGCATTGTCCCATCATGGGTCTATTTTTTTTAACATCGGATTTGAGCAATGGTCAACGGATCCAGGGATTGATCATACCTTTGTGTCAGACGGAACCGTTGAAGATTACCGCTTGAACGAAGTTAACTGGAAATCCCTTGTCATGAGACTGGGGTTAGGATTTCATTTTTAATATTTATAAATTAAATACCTTCATCTGCTTCCCGCAACCGTATGCCATCACGAGCCATCATTCACATCGACATGGACGCCTATTATGCTTCGGTGGAGGCTAAGGATCATCCTGAACTGAAAGGAAAATCAATTATTGTCGGGGGAAATCCCCAAGGACGAGGAGTCGTTTGCTCAGCCTCTTATGAGGCAAGGAAATTTGGGGTCCGGTCCGCCATGTCTTCGGCCCAGGCAGCACGAATTTGCCCTCAGGCCATTTTTATCTCTCCTCATTTTGAACGATACGAAGAAATTTCTAATCAAATCATGAATATTTTTCAAAAGTATACGCCTCTCGTGGAACCCCTTTCTCTTGATGAAGCCTATCTTGATGTCACCCAAAGCCCAAGGCTTAAAACAACCGTTACGGATCTGGCAAAAGAGATCAAGTCAGAAATTGTTTCTCAGACAGGGCTCACGGCATCCGCCGGAGTGGGTCCCAATAAATTCATCGCAAAAATCGCATCTGATTACAAGAAACCCAATGGACTCACCGTGGTCAAACCTAAAGAAGTCATTTCATTTATCACTCCCCTTCCCATCCGAAAAATGTGGGGTGTGGGAGAAGTCACCGAGCGACATTTCAAAAGCTTAGGAATCCAGACCATTGGACAATTAAGAAAATTCCCAATTAAAAAATGGGTCAACGAATTTGGAAAATCAGGCTATTTTTTCTACCAGCTTTCTCATGGCCAAGACAATCGACTGGTTGAGGCTCAGACAGAATATAAATCAATCGGTCAGGAAACGACTTTTGAAAGAGACACCCTCGATATGAAATTTATGAAAGAAATTCTTTTTGAACTCTGCCAAACTGTCTCCGAACGCCTCTCCCAAGATACTATCAAAGCTCACACGATCACACTCAAAGTAAAATATTACGACTTTAAATCTATTACACGGAGTAAAACCTTACCGACCTCTATCCACAAGGCCCATGACATCATGAATGTGATTCAGGTTCTTCTTCCCAAAACAGAAGCTGGCCAAAAAGAAATAAGACTTTTGGGCGTCTCTCTTTCAAGTTTTGACCCGAAAGACTCGCTTCAGCTTTTACTTTTTAAAGATTTACTATAAGCAGATAGGCTCATCTGCACAAAATATGATTCTTATCCTGTAGAAAAAATTTCTAAAACAGGTACACTGGTACAGACTCAGAAAATTTTGTGCCACCGCGAGGTCCGAAGGGCCGTGGCGATCTTGAGCAAAAGACGAGATTGCTTCGCTATCGCTCGCAATGACGGCGTAACAAGATTTGCCGCGTTTGTATTGGTATTCTTAACCCAAGGACAGCGATAGGAAATGAGAACCGAGACGCAAGAGCTTGAGCCATATTGGCCTGAAGAAAACGTAGGCATACACTGACAGGTGTCTGTCGAGGCTTTCTGAAGGCCAAGATGGCCAAGATCTTGCGTCGAATTCCAGTAGCGCATGCTCAATGCTATTGGTGGGCCAGCAGTCTTATTCGGTTAAACCCCTACTGGAAACTTCGTGTCAGAGGTCTTGAAAATATTGATCGGAATCAAACCTATGTGATCGTGGCCAATCACCAGAGTTTGGCAGATATCATCGTTCTATATAAAACCAAGATGCAATTCAAATGGGTTGCAAAAGACGTTCTCTTTAAATTACCGCTCGTCGGTTGGTGTCTCAAAATCGCAAAACATATTCAACTTTCACGGGGAAATTATTCAAGCATCAAAAAGTCCTACCATGAGGCTGAGGAATGGCTGAGGAATGGGATATCCGTCCTTTTTTTTCCAGAAGGAACTCGTAGCACCACCGAACAAATGAACAAATTTCAAAATGGTGCTTTTAAACTTGCCCTTCAGGAAAAAAAACCTATTCTACCCATTGCCATTAACGGTACGAGAGACGCTATTCCTAAGGGAGACTGGCTTTTTAAAACAAAAGTCTTGGGCACGTTGCACGTGCTTAAACCGATCGACACCTGTTGCTTTGAAGTTCATGAATTTAACCGCCTTAAAAATATAGTTCGTCTAGAATTAGAAAAAGAAGAAACGCTGAATGAACGCTCCACAATCTTGACACATTGACTTGTTTAAGAATACCATCTCTCCATGGAATTTTTTGCACATTGGGACCAGGCAGTTTTTTATTCGATTAATCATCTTCAAAATCCTTTTTTGGACGCCTTATCTCTTTGGGTGGTAGAAACAAGACAACTCACCTGGCTTGTCCTTATGATCCTATTCACCTTTCTTTCAAAAAGAAAAGATCGCTGGAGAATTGCTATTGTTGGAATTCTTCTTCTGGTAAGCGTTGACTTTCTTACACACCTTTTTCTGAAGCCTTTTTTCCACAGACTTCGACCCTGTCATGTCCTTCAGAACGTTATTTTGAGGGTCCCCTGCCCTGCTTCAGCCTCATTTCCATCAGGCCACGTTTTCGACATTTTTACCCTGGCCGTATTTTTCGGTTTTTATTACCCAAAATGGATTGGGACCTTGAGCTTGGTGACGATCCTGGTGAGTCTCTCAAGGATTTATATTGGAGTTCACTATCCCTTGGATGTTTTAGGAAGCGCCGCTTTAGGAACTCTAGCAGCGTTTTTAGGAAGAATGATCGAGAAGAAATTAAAACGAAAACAGTCTTAAGGGGTGAGACGTCTTATTTTTTTCTATTGATTCTACAGCTTAGAAAGGCTATACACATAGTATACACATAGTATATCCAATCAGAAGGGGCGTGTCGTATGGTGACCAAAATTCAAAAATGGGGAAATAGTCAAGGTCTTCGTGTCAGCAAAGATGTGCTTGAAAAAGCCCATATTACCATTGGAGATCAAGTGGATATTAGAGTCAAGAAGTATGGTATTCTCATTCGACCGGTTCATCAAGTACGCGGGAAATACAATTTGAGAGAACTCGTGCGTCAAATGCCCAAAGGTTATAAACCGACTCGCGAAGTATGGAATAAACCTACGGGTGAGGAAGTTTGGTAAATGTCGAGCTATGTGCCCCACAAGGGTGATTGGGTCATACTGTCATTCGATCCCCAAGCAGGCCATGAACAGAGAGGACGAAGACCCGCACTGATTGTAAGCAATGATTTATTTAATCAAGCTACTGGTTTTGCCATCGCTTGTCCCATTACAAACACAGATCGTAAAATTCCATTTCACGTCAAAATCCATCCCCCTTCTTTACTCACAGGTTTTGTGATGGTAGACCAAGTAAAATCAATCGATTATCGAAGCCGAAGGGTGAAATACATTGAACGAGCACCAGAGGTATTGCTAGAGGAAGTATTAAGTATTTTAGATGCCAGTCTCTTCTAAATAACTATTTTTAAGAATACACCTGATAATTTAATTCTGGGAAAATATTATCCTGTGATTCTATCTCATTCAAAAAGGTTTCGTTCACTCTGGTTTCAGAGATCTGCTGATAGAGATCATTAAACTTGAGAAGATGTTCTTTCGTTCTTTTAACCGCATAATCGACCATCGTTCCCGTTTTCATGATAAAGGCCCAATCGCTCGACTGCGCTAAAAGAAGCTCACGAGCAGCCTGGCGAATCGCCCGACCGGTCAAACCATTCGAGGAAGCCTCTCGATTGGCCAATTCAACCATACGATCGGTGGCCTGATGAAGATGACGATAAATCCAATCGTTCGTTCCATTCAGCCAAACCTCATTAAACCCCCTATATCCCCACGTGGACATGGAAGGGGTTGAAACTTGATGGGTGGGATAGGCATCTAAATACTCCATCGGCTGAATCAACTTAAAGGTCGTCTGATCATAATATATTTTTCGAATTAGAAAATTGAGCCACTCGGGTCCTTCATACCACCAATGCCCAAAAAGCTCAGCGTCATACGGGGCCACGATAATCGGCTTTCGGTCCATTAAACCAGAAAGAAATTCAACCTGATTCTGACGATTAAACATAAAATTACCCGCATGATGAGCCGCCCTTTCCGTCGCATTCGAGGGAGAATAAGTTTTTTTATCTGCTGACGGACCTGTAATGCGGTGATATTTAATCCCGGTATGAACCCTTTTCCCATCGGGGGTAATATAAGGTTTGACATAATCAAAATCTAAATCAAAACCAATGTCTCGATAGAAGTCACGGTATTCATAATCCCCTGGATAGCCTTCGATCGCACTCCAAACCTGCTTTGAAGACTCCAGATCACGTGCAAAAGCAGCCACACCTGATGGGCAATAAATCGGAGCAAAAACCCCATGCTTGGGGCGAGGAGAGGCATGTAAAATTCCATGCGTTTCGACAAAGAAAAATTTAAGACCTGCCTCTCTCAAAATTTCATCAATCCCAGAGGCATAACCACATTCGGGAAGCCAAATCCCCCGAGGTCGTCTTCCAAAATGTTTCTCATACTGTTCAACAGCAATTTTGACCTGGGCTCGAATGGCCTTCATTCCATTGGCATTCACTCCCATGAGAGGAAGAAATCCATGCGTGGCTGCACACGTCACAATCTCAAGCTTTCCAATATCCTGCAGATTTTTAAACGCCTGAAGAATATTATTTTGATAATGATGGGCAAAAACTTCTTTCGCCCTCGTGAACTTCCAGTAATACATCAAAGCCAACTCATGAAAATCAGGCTGCCAGCGGGTACGCTCCACCTCTTTATTAGCAAGCTCGATTAATTTTTGAATGTGTTTCAAATAACGATACTGAAGAAGAGGATCTGAGAGCATTGCAACTAGCGTTGGGGAAAGCGTCAGGGTCATTCGAAAATCAACTCCATCCCGCACGAGACCATTAAAAACGTCAATGAGCGGGATGTAAGTCTCTGTGATTGCCTCATAAAGCCAGTTCTCCTCCAGAAAATACTCATACTCCGGATGGCGAACAAACGGCAAATGCGCATGTAAAACAAGAGATAAATAGCCTTTTTCCATAAATTTGCTACTACCTTACTAAAACTTTAGATCCCATTTCAAGAGTAGAAATGATTTTTTCGTAATTTCTAGGTTAAGAGCACTTGTGTCGAATAATAAGTATTAAATGATACCCGCATGAGACGTTTACACTCTTCGGACTTATATATCAACAAGGCTTTTTAGTAAAACTCCCCCGCAATGTCAATTGTTCCCCTTTACAGTTGCTTTTTTCTCTATCCCGCATCATTCTTGAATGTGTCAAAACGGCAGTGCTGGTAGTAGTAGAATAGTTTTACCCTGCTTTGAATACCCTGTTTAAGGATCATGTGGAACCCATGGAGGAATATGGTCTTTTTAAGAAAACATTTGAAATTCTTACTTGTGAGCCTCTCATTCATACTCATTTTAGCTTATGGTATTTTACTTCGTTATTTTTCTATGACCTCACGGGGTCTAGAATACGATGAGATTTGGACCCTTCGGCACTACGCCTTAGCAGATCACGTCACAGCGATCTTTAATGAATTGTCTATTCCCAATAATCATGTTTTGCATTCTCTCTTAGTAAGAATTTGAACACAGCTCTTAGGTGTTCAGGAATTCTCAGTTCGACTGCCAGCCTTGTTATCTTGGTTACTGCTTCTCCCTGTTGTTTTTTTTCTTTCTAAACAAGCTTTTTCTGACATGAGAATTTCTCTCCTATGTATGGTCTGGATCCTATTAAGTCCTGCACTGATTCATTATTCTAGTACCGCTCGTGGATACTCTCTTCAGTGCCTTCTTATAGCGATACTAAGTGGGTCTATCCTTTCATTATCAAAAAAACGAGAGACAAAAAAACTTGGTTTTTCATTTTATCGATAGCCGTTATTCCCTTTTTTTGCATGCTGACTCTGTCCAGCAGTATTTTCTTTTTAACCCCTATCATTTTGTGTCACCTGATTCACATCATTAAAGAATCAACTTCTCCTGAATCGAGACAAATTCATTTTTCAAAACTAAATATTCAAATTCTTGGAGCCTACGCATTCTCAATGGGTTTGTGTATCGCATGGTACCTTTTAAATTATGTTCAATATTATGATGCTTGGGCTGCACATCGTCAAATGCCCCAGCATCTGATAAGCGCACCTGTTATTTGGGTAAAACTTGTAATGGAAATCGCTGAGCCTCTTCCATTACTACTTCTAATCGCTTTTTTTCTTTTCTATCGAAATGATCATGTGAAGTGGATGATAGCCCTGTTTCTTTTTTTTCCTTGTATATCTGCCTTGTTATTGGGATTTGGACCATCGCGAGTGTACATTCCAATCTTGATATGGCTCTATATGACAGCGGCCGCAGGGTGCGTTTTAATACTAGATTTTCTAAAAAAATTTTATATGGCAGGATTATCTCCGCAATTTTCTTAACATTAGTGATCTTCATAAGTTTTTTTCACATCTACCTCTCCTTGCCCTTTTGGACACCACCCGATTGGAAAAAATTGTATCCGTCTATTGAACAGAGGATTGATGCTAAATCTTTTATCTGTTACCCCGTTTGGTCTGGAATCCCTATCCGTTATTATTATTTGGCCAAAGCGCTTGTTCAATCCGTTGTCAGAACGCCCCAAACGGTTGGATCATTTGTGAGTATTGGAGAAAAACCAACCATCAGTGGTGTGGATATTGAAACAGGCCATTCGGTTGAATTTGAAATACCTTCTAAAAAAGTTCAAGTTCTTGAAGAAGACCCTCGTCTTTATATCTTCTACCACGAGCTAAAAACCATGTCTCTATCGGAAGAAACGATTAAGAAAGATTTAAAAGGTGTAATCATTGCCTCCATTGGACCTTGTGACCCTCAAGTATTTCAGAAAATCCAAGAAGAACTGCTCAGCATGGGAGAACATGTTTGGGTTTTACTTAATCCTTTTCTAAAAGGGGAAGTGAAGGATATACGAAAAAATAAATTTGTGACAAGTGCAGTTTATATATCCAATGATCCCACCATAAAGATGGCCACTTTAGTTTCTTTAAAGAAAAAATTTGATCATTTCTTAACTTTTTATCTTCTTTCTTCAGAAATAGATCAGAAAAAGCAATAAGATGGTTTAAAGATTGATGGATTTTTTGTTGATTGTAAAAGATCATCTCATATCCCTCTTCACTTTTGATTGCCAAAAGGAGCAAAGCCAATTTATAACGAATCATCTCATAAAAATGGTGGAGGTGGTGGGAGTCCTTCTCCCCCGTCGCTTTCGCTCCTCCTGCGAAGCCGGCCGCAGTCGCTGACGGGCCGATAAAGCCGGCCCTTTTCCTCCACAGGAGGCGCTCCTGTCGGCTTCGACTCCCTGTTTTACATTAATTAATATCCTTTATTCCGCAATCTGCAATCCGACATCCGCAATTTAATATTTGGAGGTGGTGGGAGTCGAACCCACGTCCTAGAGCACTTCTGCAAGAGCCTCTACACGCTTAGGCTATTGTTTTGATCTCGCTCTTTTAAACTCCAATAGTCAGGATTTCAAAAGAGCCAGTTGGCATGGGTTTTCCTCGTCAAAGGTGCGCCATCTCCACCCTTGACCAGCCTGCTATGGGTCGCCTATTCAAGCCCTGCAGACATAAGCTTGATAGACGTGGCTGTCTAAGCAGCCAATGCCAACATTCGAGGAGCGAACTGAACCGTGTTCATCTTCTCGAACGCGACTACTTTAGCTTGATTGGCATGTACGATTGTGCCAGGTGTTTTAAGAGGCCTCCTGAGCAACCTCTGCGTGCCACTCCTGTTTCTATGCCCCAGTCGAATCCGTATCACCCCCAATTCAATTGCGAATTTCGGATTTCGGATTGCGGAATTTCAAAGATCAAACCTTACGAACTGAGAGAATGCTATCATACTTTAATAGAAAAATGTGCAAGAAAAAAAAGTATAAACGAGCCATTCTACCTTTAATTCCTTACATTCCTAACTCTTTGCTTCATCGCAGCTTGTGCCTCTCGATCGGATGCCTTTTTCTTAAGATCCTCTCGCTTATCACCTTTGAGTTTTCGCTCAGCCAAAGCCATTTCCACCTTCACTCTACCCCGCTTTAAATAAATAGAGAGTGGAACCAAAGTCAAACGTTTTTGAGTGAGCTTACCCACTAATCTTTGAATTTCATTTTTGTGGAGAAGCAATTTTCTTTTTCTTAAAGGGTCATGATTTGATCGATTTCCAAACGCATAAGGATCAATATGAAAATTATAAAGAATAACTTCCCCTCTTTCAATCAGCGCAAAACTGTCATTTAAGTGAGCCTTATGCCCACGAATGGATTTAACCTCTGTTCCTTTGAGGACAATACCTACCTCAAAAGTTTCCAGAATTGAAAAATCAAAACGGGCCTTCCGATTATGAATCAAAGTATCAGAACCCAATTGCCATCTCCTTATAAAGCGTGTTATATTAACAACACTTGAAGGGAATGTGGAGGAAAAATGGCAGAAGCATCTGTAACACCTATCGCAGCAAAACCAGTGCCGAAAAGGCCGCCCAAGCCAAAGGCCTTTGTCGATCGGGAAAACTGTACAGGTTGTGAGATTTGCATTCAATTTTGTCCAGTGGAACAGTGCATTATAAAAGTTCCTGAACCTTCCAACTGGCAACTCAATGGATATGTGAAAGTCGTGGAATCTAAATGTATTGGCTGCCGCCTTTGCGTCCGCGAATGTCCCTGGGATGCGATTTCGATGATGTCATCAAATCCTCTGTCTTCACCTGTAGCAACTGGCTAATCTTTTCGCTATCATTCTGCGTCCTTGCATAAATAAAATCAAAATGCAAAAATCAAACATCAAAATGACAAATTAAAATTAAAAAATGCAAAGCATTCTTGAATTTTGATTTTTGAACTTTGATTTTTGGATTTCTTTTCCAGACGGGCGGGTGGTGGAACTGGCAGACACGTAGGTCTTGAGAAGCCTATGGGTAAAACCGTGGGGGTTCACCCTGTCATCCGACAGGGTGCCCTGTTGTATAACAGGGCAAGTTTTTTTAAAATAATGATAACCCCTGGCATTCGTCGGGGTCCTCCATTTTGTAACCTCGCTTTGCTCGGACAAAATGGGGAGGGGACGTGGTGGAACTGGCAGACACGTAGGTCTCAGAAGCCTATGGGTAAAACCGTGGGGGTTCAACTCCCCCCGTCCCCATGAAA
>JACOUC010000018.1 GCA_016178055.1 Chlamydiota bacterium
CTCGTGAAGTATCCAAATCCATCTTATGAATATCATAAGACCACAACACCCTCTGAAGAGAACGTGGAATTTTTCTTTTCATCCTTTCAAGACCCTCTTTTTAAACTGACAAACCTTTGTTGTAATCTCCTCTTGAATGATATCCCAAGAGATCGGCATCAGAAGTTGAAATCTCTGGTTTTTGGGTTCTCCTGCCTCATCAAAATAGACAAGGGCACGCAAACCAAGATAGATATTAAAAGAAGGAAATTTTTTCTTTGTGTATTCAAAAATTTTTTCCAATGAAAATTCCTTCAAAAGAAAATACATATCGATAAAGTCTCTCATGTTCCCTTTTTGAATAATCGCAATCAACTTCATCGCCGCAATATCCTCCTTAGAAGCCAGGAGAACACCCTCTACCTCCACACAGGGCCGAAGCATGTTATAGCCATAATAGAAAAAACTTAATTCAATTTCCCGAACGTTTATAATTAATGTCCCTTGACCACTTTGAATCAGAGTCCACTGGGGACGTCTGAAATACTTATCAAAATGGGGTAAGAGATGTTTTTCAGAAAATTCTTCCTGGGAATAAAAGTCAAAATCTAGTGAGGTTCTATGGCCAAGCTGCAAAGCTAAAGCTGTCCCCCCAGCCAGATAAAAGTGGAATGAATCTTTTAAAAAAGCTAACGAAGTCAACATCTGGCGACGTTTGACATCTAAAATTTCTAAATGGAAAGAAGTTATTTTTTTAGATGAGTTTTTCATGACTACAGCGATTTTAGCCTAACTTCAATTTCACTTCCGTTCCATCAGCCAGCTCATAGGATCTTTGACCCTCAGGTAAAAGACCTATCAGCTTTAAATACCTTCCAGGCACTAAGCAATCCACCGATCCTGTATCGACAAGAAAAAGACCTTCCCAAAAACGGCTAGGATCTGAAGGATTACGAACAGTGGCTGTTACTTGTGTTATACCCATAAAAAAAACCTCCCTGTTTTTCTAGCGAATCATTCTAGCATTCTTTTTATAAATCGCTTCACCAAAATCCAGGACAACCCTTGAAAGAATAAGATGACATCATTCAACCTAAAAAACTAATATTTCAAGACCTGACCCTAGAATGTGACCCCTCAATGTAGGGGCTTCTCATGAATGTAGGGGCTTGATTTATCAAGCCCGAACCAACGCGGGTCGGATAAATCCGACCCCTACAGAAATCTCCATTAAGAGCTGATTGGATTAAGCGAATCTAAAATCTGATCTCGAAGCCTCAGAAAAAAAACACTGACTTGATCAAGCGTCACCGGTTTGATCAAGCGAGGAAGGGTATTAAATTTATCCACTTCTGCAACTAAAGACGCCCACACAAAAGGATCCAGGCCCTGATCTTTTTCTTTCCCCTGCTTAAGAAGTTCAAAAATATCAAATTCGCCTTGAGAAAAAATGATGTAAAGATCCACATAGTCTTTAATGTCTAAGCGTCCCAAAATGGCGCAAACCTTATTGACAGCAATATTCTTTAGGGTATCCACTCTGATTTGATCAATAAAAATGGGCGTTCCCACACGAAATCCAACATCGGCAACCACATCAATCTTTAATTCATCCCCCACTAAAAAGCGAAGGAAGCCAGGACTTTTTTGCACTTCGATCACTTTTTTATTCAGCTCTTTGCTAACATCCTGAATGAGTTTAGGAATAGAATCTAATTCTGTTCCATGGCTAAAAAAATCGAGATCCTCCGAATAGCGGTGATAAAGATAGAATGCGGAAAGGGCGGTTCCCCCTGTTAAGTAAAAATTTTCTCGGAACCAGGGATCTAAAAAAATCCGAGAGAGGAACGTCTCTTGAAGCGGGGTGAGAATTCTAGTCGGTGGCATGCTGATCCCAACGCGCTAAAGCATATTCCCAACGCCGGCGTATGTTTGAAGGAAGCCGCAAAGATGGAAGGGCCTCTCGAATCTGGTCTAAAGTTAAATAGGACCATACATCGTCAAAACGGGCCTGGGTCAAAATCCGAGCCATCAGCCATCTTTTCTGAACAGAAAGATCAGGCAAACTTAAAATTTCTTTAATGTCTCTCTCACCCAAATCATAATCCCAAAGAAAATAGGGGCGATGAACACCCTTTTCACTTTTTAAGCTTTCCACATATCCCTCCATCACAGGTAGTGTCTATCCAAAACACAGTCCTGGTATAGCAAAAGCTTTAGACCTCTTTTTATTTTTATGCGAATGATTTTAGCATTATTTTATTAATCGCTTCACCAAAATCCAGGATAACCCTGGAAAAAGTAAGAATGACATCACTCAACCTAAAAAACTAACATTTCAAGACCTGACCCCAGTACGTTTCCACCCCATTGAGATGATCAGAAACCTTTGGAGGCGGACCTTTCATGAGGATACCGAACACGTATTTTATGCTCTGTTACAATGACAAAACAATGCATCCATTTCTCTACCTTTTCTGTACGAAACACGGCCTCTATTCGCTCAACTAAAGCATTGCGTCCTGGTTCATGAAGACGCAAAAGAAGAATTCCAAAATGTGTACCTGGTGAAAAACGCCGCTCATCAGAAAAATCTAAGTCCTGAGTAATAAAAAAAGCTCCTACCCTTTGCGCTTCTTTCCATACTTCTAGGTCATCCTTTCCAGAAAGACCTTCTTGTGGAACAGTATCCGCTGAATGCCCAAGATCTTCTAGCATTTGAACTAACCTAAAAGGCAGGTTTTCATCTAATTTGATTTTCATCGAATATTTGGAATGCTTAAATTTGGCAAGTCTTCTTCAGTTGAAGCAGCAGCAAAGGCAATCACAGCATGAACCATTTCTTTCGTAAGCGTAGGGAAATCACTCAAGATCTCTTCAATACTTGCTCCTTCTGCAAAACTAGCTAGGACAGTTCGAATGGTGACCCGGGTCCCCTTAAAAACAGGCTCTCCACCACATATACCCAAATCACGAACAAAATACTGAGTATAATTCATCACAAAACCTCCCTATTTCATTCTACAAAAATAATTATAACATTCTTTTTATAAATCGCTTCACCAAAATCCAGGATAACCCTTGAAAGAATAAGATGACATCATTAAACCTGAAAAACTAACATTTCAAGACCTGACCCCAGAATGTGCTCGTGAAGTACAGGATAACCCTTGAAAGAATAAGATGACATCATTAAACCTGAAAAACTAACATTTCAAGACCTGACCCCAGAATGTGCTCGTGAAGTATCCAAATCCATCTTATGAATATCATAAGACCACAACACCCTCTGAAGAGAACGTGGAATTTTTCTTTTCATCCTTTCAAGACCCTCTTTTTAAACTGACAAACCTTTGTTGTAATCTCCTCTTGAATGAT
>JACOUC010000019.1 GCA_016178055.1 Chlamydiota bacterium
CCATGGAAGTAGAATTAATCTGTCCAATTGCGATGGAAAAGGGAGTAAAGTTTGCGATCAGAGAAGGTGGAAAAACGATTGGTGCAGGAAGAGTTGCTGAAATTATTAAATGATAAAGATGGCTAGAGGCTCGAGGCTGGAAGCAAAAACTTGAAAGAAAAGATAAAAACTGGAGACCGGTAAACTGGAGACCGGAGACCGGTGACTCGTAAAAAGGGTTTAAAATATGAGAGAGTTAATTACGTTGGCATGCAATGAGTGTAAAGGTAGAAATTACTCTACCTTTAAGAATCGTAAAACGACCCAGAATAGGCTTGAGAGAAATAAATATTGCAAGGTGTGCCATCGACACACGATGCATAAGGAGACAAAATAAAAAGAATGTCTTTTTTTGGTCGGTTTTTAGGTGTTTTGCTGTTGACTGGTGACGGTAGACTGGCGACTTGAGACTGAATAAAGGCCAGTAGCTCCAATGGCTAGAGCGGCGGTCTCCAAAACCGCATGTTGCAGGTTCAAGTCCTGCCTGGCCTGATTAAAACAGTTTAAAGTTGAAAGTTTTAGGTTTAAAGAAAGATTAAAGTTAACGGAAAGATGGAAATCAAAAGTTATGGCAGAAAACCCAGCTAAAAAGTTAGTTCTTTTTTTTACAGATGCGAAGCAGGAATTAAAAAAAGTAAATTGGCCAACATTTCAGGAGTTGAAAGATTCAACGATTGTTGTTATTATCGCCGTTTTACTTTTAGGGGCTTTTATTGGTGTGATTGATTTTCTTCTTTCAAAACTTATTGAAATGGTCATTCGTTAGGGATGGTTATGTCAGCAAAATGGTATGTGGTTCATACTTTATCTGGGCAAGAGCAGAAGGTAAAGGAACAGTTAGATCATAAAGTTTCAATGGAGTCTCTTCAGGAGAGGATTTCGAATGTTTTAGTTCCGATTGAAAGTGTTTCGGAAGTGAGGGCGGGAAAGAAAAAAATCACAAAGAGAAAATTTTTCCCTGGATATATCCTTGTAGAGATGGAGATGAATGAGGACTCCTGGTATCTTGTGAAAAGTACTCCTGGGGTCATTGGATTTGTAGGTGCGGGTACCCCGGTTCCTCTTTTAGATTCTGAAATTCAGAATATTTTGAATCAAATTGAAGAGAAAAAAGAAAAGGTAAAGCCCAAAATTCTTTTTGAGAAGGGGGAAGTGATTAAGGTTAATGACGGGCCTTTTGTTAATTTTAATGGTTCAATTGAAGAATTAGATCCAGATCGTGGAAAACTGAAGGTGATGGTCACCATTTTTGGACGAGCAACTCCAGTAGAATTGGAGTACTGGCAAGTAGAGAAAGCATAGAAAATTGAGAATTCAATGCGGTTGTCATTGCAGGCTCCTAAATTCTCAATTCTCAATTCTCAATTGTTAATTATTAATTAGAGGGTGTTCTGTTTATGGCTAAAAAAGTAACAGCGATGATTCGATTGCAAATTTCTGCAGGCCAGGCAAATCCTGCTCCACCGATCGGACCTGCCTTGGGTCAGCATGGCGTTAACATCATGGAGTTTTGTAAGGCATTTAATGCGAAGACTCAAAGCCAAGCAGGTCTTGTGATTCCTGTGGTGATTACGGTTTATCAAGATCGGTCTTTTACTTTTATTATGAAGTCTCCTCCTGTCGCAACCCTTCTTAAAAAAGCGGTTGGGATTGCGGTTGCTTCAGGGAAACCGAATAAGGAAAAGGTGGGCAAGGTTACGTTGGCTCAAGCCAGAGAAATTGCGAAACAGAAAATGGCAGATCTCAATACCAAGTCTGAAGAGGCAGCGATAAGGATGGTGATGGGAACGGCACGAAGTATGGGAATTGATGTGGAGTGATTAAAAATTAAAAGTTAGGCAAAAAATATGAGCAAACATTCTAAAAGATATTTAGAAGCAAAGAAATTGGTGGATGAGAAAAAGCTTTATAACGTTTCTGAAGCGATTGCGGTGATTAAAAAATTTCCAGTCACCAAATTTGATGAGACGGTCGATTTAGCGGTTCGATTGGGTGTGGATTCAAAACAATCAGACCAACAGGTTCGGGGGACGGTCTCTTTGCCTCATGGAACCGGGAAAAAGGTTCGGGTTTTGGTTTTTACGAAGGGTGAAAACATGAGACTTGCAAAAGAGGCGGGGGCAGATTACGTGGGTTTGGATGATTTAATTGAAAAAATCAATAAAGGTTGGTGCGATTTTGATGTGGTGATTGCATCCCCAGATACGATGAGAGAAGTAGGGAAATTAGGTAAAGTTTTAGGGCCCCGGGGGCTCATGCCAAGTCCTAAAACAGGAACAGTGACCGCAGAGGTTGATAAGGCCGTGAAGGAAGTGAAAGCTGGGCGTGTTGAATTTAAAATGGATAAGAACGGAAATCTTCATTTGCCCATTGGGAAAATTTCCTTTAGCGAAGAGGCGTTAATGAGTAACTTGACGGCTTGTGTTGAGGCGGTTGCTCGATCGAGGCCTTCAACGAGTAAAGGGGACTTCCTTAAAAGTTGCACGGTATCTACCACCATGGGGCCTGGGATTCGAGTTGATATGAAAGTAGGTGAATCAGATGAGGCCTGAGAAACTTTGGATGATTGATCATATTAAAGGGGTAAGCCAGTCGAGCGGTGTGGTGGTGATGACTGATTTTACAGGTCTTTCAGCTGCGGCTGTCGGGCAATTGAGGGGTCGCCTCAAAGAAGTTTCGGGTTCTTATCTTGTTGTTAAAAATAGACTTCTTAAGCGTGCAATGAAAGAAATATCCGGAGTCGATCTTTCTTCTGTTGCAAAAGGGCCCACAGGAATTGTTGTTGGAGAAGATCCAATTGCTTTAGCAAAAATTTTAAAAGGTTTTGGGGCAGAGTTTGAAATTTTTAAGGTCAAAGGTGGGCTTTTAAAAGACCAGCTCTTGTCTTCAAAACAAGTCGCTCAACTTGCAACGGTTCCCTCACGAGAAGTTCTGCTCTCTCAATTGATGGGAATTTTGAAGAAGCCGGCGACGAGTCTTGTGTATGTGCTCAAGTCTCAATTAACTGCGCTCGTGGTTCTTTTAGGAAAAATAAAGGATCAGAAGGAGCAGACGGAGGAGAAAAAATAAATCAAAGATCAAAAATCAAAGATCAAAATGACATATCAAAATTCAAAAATGTGAAGATTTTAGAATTAATTTCTACATCAATTTTGAATTTTGAATTTTTAAAATAGGAGGATTGAAACATGGAAGAGATTGTAAAGCAAATCGAAAAGATGACGGTGTTGGAATTGGCAGAGTTGGTAAAAGTTCTTGAAGAAAAATTTGGCGTTTCGGCTCAAGTGCCTATGATGGGTGTGCCAGCTCAAGGTGGGGCTCAAGCAGGTGAAGCGGCTCAAGTGCCTGCTGAAGAGAAGACGGATTTTACAGTTATTCTTGCCAACGCGGGCGATAAAAAAATTCAAGTGATTAAAGAAGTTCGCTCTATTACAGGTCTTGGATTGAAAGAAGCAAAGGATTTGGTTGAAGGAGCTCCGAAGCCTTTGAAGGAAGGCGTTTCAAAGAAGGAAGCCGAAGAGATTAAGGCCAAGATTGAAGCTCAAGGTGCAAAAGTAGAATTAAAATAATGATAAAACGGTATCAATGTATTCATGTCGCAGGGTGCGTATGGATACATGGGTGCGTTTATACGCTGACACGTGGATGATCTAAGAGGGAAAATTTATGCTGACCAAAAATAAGGAAGGGTTGGGAGAGTCTCAAAATTCAGAACTCTATAAGACGCTCGATCTGCCCAATTTAATACAGATTCAAACCCGTTCCTATAAAGATTTTCTTCAGGAGGAGATTTTGCCTGAGGAAAGAGAGAATGTAGGCCTTCATTCTGTTTTCAGTGAAGTATTTCCAATCAAGAGCTATGACGAAAATATTTCTTTGGAGTATGTCAGTTATTCCCTGGGCGTTCCTAAGTACGAAATTATTGAGTGTCAAAGACGGGGTTTGACTTATTCAGCGCCTCTCAATGTCACTTTCCGCTTGAGAGAAGGGGATACCGTAAAAGAAGAAACCGTCTACATGGGGAATATTCCTCTGATGACAGAAACCGGCACCTTTATTATTAACGGGGCTGAACGTGTTATTGTCAGTCAGCTTCATCGTTCTCCCGGCGTATTCTTTGAGCAAGAAGTTCATCCCGGAGGCATGACTCTTTTTTCGGCTCGGGTCATCCCCTATCGTGGAATTTGGATTGAAGCAGAATTTGACATTAATGACCTGATTCACGTTTATATGGATCGCCAAAGACGTCGTCGCAAGATTCTTGCAACGGCTTTTTTAAGGGCGTTAGGGTATTCCTCAGATGCAGAAATTTTAGCCCTCTTCTATGAAGTCGAAGAGATTCAGGTTGATAAAAAATTAGATATTTCGGGTTTAAAAAATAGGATTTTAGCGGCACCGGTAATGGAGGTAGATACGGGTGCGGTGATCGAGAAGGCCGGCCGTAAAGTTTCAAAAGCCCTTTTAGATAAAATGGATGTGGTGGGTCTTAAAAAGATCTCTCTTCTTCAAAATGCAAGTGAAGAGGATCCGATCATTAAGATGCTTTTAAGGGATGCAACAGACTCGACTGATGCGGCCTTAAAAGAAATTTATCGTCGGTTACGCCCTGGGGATCCTCCGACGGTTTCCAACGCTCGTGCTCTTATGAAACGACTCTTTTTTGATCCCAAGCGATACGATTTGGGAAAAGTGGGTCGCTTTAAATTGAATCAGAGATTGGGTCTTCCTTTAACTAA
Organism: Chlamydiota bacterium; assembly: GCA_016178055.1. Taxonomy (NCBI): domain Bacteria; kingdom Pseudomonadati; phylum Chlamydiota; species Chlamydiota bacterium. Next base: position 4,776 of record JACOUC010000019.1, read on the forward strand.
AGAGGAATTAGAAACGGTTATTTTAAGGAAGGAAGATGTTGTTGAAGCTTTGAAGTATGTTTTGAATTTACGTAAGGGTAAAGGATATACCGATGATATTGATCATTTGGGAAATCGGCGTGTCCGTTCAGTGGGAGAACTTTTAGTCAATCAGTGCCGCATTGGTCTTGCACGGATGGAACGAGTGATTAAGGAACGCATGAATCTTTTTGATGTGGAATCCGAGTCTTTAACTCCACATAAGCTTTTAAATCCTAAAGGCCTCTCAGGTGTGATTCGAGATTTCTTTGGAAGAAGTCAATTATCTCAATTCCTAGATCAGACAAATCCTTTGGCTGAGCTGACTCATAAAAGAAGGCTTTCCGCCCTTGGACCTGGAGGTTTAAATCGTGAGAGAGCAGGGTTTGAGGTTCGAGATGTGCATACCAGTCATTATGGAAGAATCTGCCCGATTGAAACACCTGAAGGACCTAACATTGGCTTAATCTCTTCTTTATCAACTTATGCCAAGATCAGTGAATATGGTTTTGTAGAGACGCCTTATCGAAAGGTGGTTAAGGGACGGGTTACCGATGAAATTGTGCATTTGACGGGAGATCAGGAAGAAGGTCACGTGATTGTTCAGGCTAACGCCCGAGTCGACAAAAATGGGAGTTTTCTCGATGATGTCGTTCAGGTCCGTATTAATGGTGAGTTTCAGAAAATAGAGCCCAGCAAGGTTGAATATATGGATGTGGCCCCTCTTCAATTGGTGAGTGTGGCTGCAGGATTGATTCCCTTTCTTGAGCATGATGATGCTAATCGTGCGCTGATGGGTTCAAACATGCAAAGGCAAGCGGTTCCTTTATTATTTACACAGGTCCCGCTTGTTGGAACCGGTCTTGAGTATCGTGCGGCGAAGGATTCAGGCGTCGTCGTTGTTTCAAAAAATTCGGGTGAGGTAAGTTTCTCGGATGCAGATCAGATTGTGGTTGGCGATGTGGTTTATCCCTTAAGGAAGTTCATGAGGTCCAATGCGGGAACGACCATTAATCAAAGACCCTTGGTTAGTGAAGGAGACAAGGTTAAAAAAGGTCAAGTGATTGCGGATGGAATGGCTACTCAAGGAGGAGAGCTTGCTTTAGGAAGAAATGTGTTGGTGGCCTTTATGCCTTGGGAGGGATACAACTTTGAAGATGCGATTTTGATTAGTCAGCGTCTTGTGAAGGAAGATGCCTATACCTCAATTCATATCGAAGAGTTTGAATTGGGAGCTCGTGATACTAAATTAGGAAAAGAAGAAATCACTCGTGATATTCCCAATGTGGGGGAAGAGGCGCTTAAAAATTTAGCCGAAGATGGGATTGTTCGTATTGGGGCTGAAGTAAAGCCTGGTGATATTCTTGTTGGGAAAATCACTCCAAAAAGTGAAACGGAGCTTTCTCCTGAGGAACGCCTTTTAAGGGCTATTTTTGGTGAGAAGGCTGCAGATGTACGTGATGCTTCTTTAACGGTTCCTAGTGGTATTGAAGGAATGGTGATTGATGTAAAAGTATTTTCACGTAAAGAGAAAACGCTTGGGGATGAGGAACAGGCTGAAGAACGGGCTAAGGTTCGAAAGTTGAATGATGATTATCGTAAGAAATCTGCAGATTTTAAGAAAAATGCTTTTGCTAAAATTCGAGATATTTTGCTGAACGCCAAATTGCAAGTGGATGTTGTGAATTCTGAAACAGGCGAAGTTCTTATTTCTCGAGGGAGTAAAGTGACGAAGGGAATGGTCGATAAGCTAGAGGCATTAGAATATGAATCCATTGAAATGGAAAAGTGCGTGGAGCGAGATCGCCTGAAGATGGTTCTTTGGGAATATCATCATAATTTAGAAGCCCTTCAGACGGTTCATAGCATGGAAGTTGAAAAGTTGAAGAAGGGGGACGAGCTTGAGCCTGGAGTGATTAAAAAGGTTAAGGTTTATGTTGCCACCAAACGAAAACTATCGGTTGGAGATAAAATGGCGGGACGGCATGGCAATAAAGGTGTGATTGCAAAAGTGCTCCCAGAGGAAGACATGCCTTTCTTGGCGGATGGAACCGTGGTGGATATGGTTCTGAATCCACTCGGAGTTCCTTCTAGAATGAATGTCGGACAGGTGATGGAGACCCATATGGGTTGGGTTGCCAAGATGTTAGGGACTCGATTTTTTTCTCCTGTTTTTAGTGGAATTAAAACGGAGGAAATTCGAGAGCTTTTGAAGAAGGCCCATACCTCAGAAATTGGAAAGTTTAGACTTTTCGATGGGCGTACAGGTGAGACCTTCGATCAAGAGGTCGTTGTAGGTTACATCTATATGCTGAAACTTGCTCATTTGGCAGCCGACAAAATTCATGCCCGAGCGATTGGGCCTTATTCATTGGTGACTCAACAGCCATTAGGAGGAAAGGCTCAATTTGGAGGACAGAGATTTGGTGAAATGGAGGTTTGGGCTTTAGAAGCTTATGGGGCGGCCTATACTCTGCAGGAAATTCTTACGGTGAAGTCGGATGATGTGTTGGGTAGAACCCGAATGTACGAATCCATTGTGAAGGGACAAAATATTTTGGAGGCGGGGACGCCTGAATCCTTTAATGTGTTGGTCAAAGAAATTCAGGGTCTTGCTTTAGATATCAGGGCTGAGAAGGAATCATAATTAAGACAGTTCAAAGTTTAAGGTTTAAAGTTTAAAGTTAAAAACACTAAAAAAGAAAAGTTCAAAGATTAAAAGGCTAAGGTGTTTAAAAAGGAGTAAGCCGATGTCAGAAATAGATACGGATAAAAAATTGTCAACGGGTTTTCAAGAAGGCCCGCTTTTTAGCAAAATCTCGATTTGTCTTGCATCGTCTGAAACCATTAAATCATGGTCCAAGGGAGAAGTGAAAAATCCTGAGACCATCAACTATCGGACCTTTAAACCTGAAAAAGGTGGGCTTTTTTGTGAGCGCATTTTTGGTCCCACGAAGGATTGGGAATGCAGCTGCGGTAAATATAAAAGAATTAAACATAAAGGTGTGGTCTGCGATCGTTGCGGCGTTGAAGTTACTCAAGCTCGGGTTCGCCGTGAAAGAATGGGGCATATTGAACTGGCAGCATCAGTGGCTCATATTTGGTTTTTTAAGGCGATGCCGAGCCGAATTGGAAATATTTTAGGTCTTCCGACTCGATCTTTGGAAAGGGTTTTATATTATGAGGATTATGTTGTCACAGATCCGGGGACGACGCCTCTAGAGTTACAGCAACTCTTGACAGAGAATGAATTTAGACAGGCTCAAGAAAGTTATGGAAAGGCTTTTACTGCAAAGATGGGGGCAGAAGGCATTAAAGAGCTTTTAAAGAAAGTTGATTTGGCAAAGCTTGCAACCGAGCTCAGAACAGGCCTTCAAAAGACAAAAAGTCAGCAGGCTAAAAAGAAGTTTAGTAAGCGTCTCAAAATTGTTGAGGGTTTTAGAAAATCTAAAAATGGTCCGGAGTCCATGGTGTTGGATGTGGTCCCGGTCATCCCTCCTGATTTAAGACCCTTGGTCCCCTTAGAGGGCGGCCGTTTTGCTACCTCTGATTTAAATGATCTGTATCGCAGGGTGATTAATCGAAATAATCGTTTAAAAACGATTCTTCAGTTAAAAACACCTGACGTGATTATCAGAAATGAAAAACGCATGCTTCAGGAAGCCGTTGATGCCCTTTTTGATAATGGACGGCATGGTCGTCCTGTTTTGGGGTCTGGAAATCGGCCTTTGAAGTCTCTGGCGGATATGTTGAAAGGGAAACAAGGACGATTCAGACAAAATCTTTTGGGTAAACGTGTTGATTATTCTGGAAGAGCCGTGATTGTGGTCGGTCCAGAATTAAAATTGCATCAGTGTGGACTTCCTAAAAAGATGGCCCTGGAGCTTTTTGAACCCTTCATTATTCGGCGTTTGAAGGAAATGGGACATGTTCATACCATTCGCAGTGCGAAAAAGATGATTGAGGCAGGCGCTCCTGAGGTTTGGGATATTTTGGAAAGTGTTATCAAAGAACATCCGGTTCTTTTAAATCGTGCTCCCACGCTACATCGTTTGGGTATTCAAGCGTTTGAGCCTCAGTTAGTAGAAGGGGAAGCGATTAGAATTCATCCTCTGGTCTGTACGGCTTTTAATGCAGACTTTGATGGAGACCAGATGGCGGTTCATGTTCCTCTTTCAATTGAGTCGCAGTTAGAGGCAAAGGTCTTGATGTTGTCGACCAACAATGTTTTTTCTCCTTCGAATGGAAAACCTATTCTAACGCCCACTCAGGATATTATTTTGGGTTGTTATTATTTGACAAAAAAACCTTACAGTCAGCTCCCCATAGCACGTTTCTATTCAGATATGGAAGAGGTTTTGCTTTCTTATGAAGAGGGTATTGTAAAGGTTCATGACAGTATTAAGGTGCGAGTGAATAAAAAGATGATTGAGACCACGGTGGGTCGTGTCATTTTTAATGACTCTCTTCCTCAAGAAATGTGGTTTATTAATGATGAGGTTAATAAAAAAGCCCTCTCCAAGATTATTATTGAATGCTACAAAAGGGTGGGTCACCAGCGTACGGTGGACGTTCTGGATAAAATTAAGCAATTGGGTTTTCATGAGGCCACTCGAGCCGGTATTTCTATTTCTATGGAGGATATGGTTATTCCTGAAGAGAAAGGTGTCATCATTCAATCCGCTCAGAAGGAAGTCGAAAAAGTCGAGAAACAGTATCGGGCGGGATCCATTACAGAAGGTGAGCGATATAACAAAATTGTGGATATTTGGACGCATGCCACGGACAGTATCGCTGAGGCCTTGTTTAAAGGCTTAGAAGACAATCGTGGGCATAAAGGACTCAACCCTCTTTTTATCATGGTTGACTCTGGATCTCGTGGATCTAAACAGCAGATTCGTCAGCTGTCAGGAATGCGTGGATTGATGGCCAAGCCTTCCGGAGAAATTATTGAGAGTCCGATTATTTCGAATTTTAAAGAGGGTTTGAGTGTGCTTGAATATTTTATCTCAACCCATGGCGCTCGAAAAGGATTGGCGGATACCGCTCTTAAAACGGCCGATTCAGGATATTTAACGCGTCGTCTGGTCGATGTTTCTCAGGATGTGATTGTGACAGAAATTGATTGTAGAACTTTAAATGGGATCGAGGCCACGCCTATTTTTGAAGGGGATGAAGAAGTGGTGACTCTTCGTGAAAGAATTGTGGGTCGAGTCTCATTGGATGATGTTGTTAATCCTGTGACGAAGGAAATTGTTTTAAAAGCGGATGAAGAAATTACTGAAAAAGCCGCCGATGGAGTTGAAAAGCTGGGTTATGAAAAAATTCGTATCCGCTCCGTGCTCACTTGTGAATCTCTTCAGGGGGTATGCGCAAAATGCTATGGTCGAAATTTAGCGACAGGAAAGATTGTTGCCATTGGCGTTGCGGCAGGAATTATTGCTGCGCAATCGATTGGTGAACCTGGAACTCAGCTGACCATGAGAACCTTTCACATTGGAGGGACCGCGAGTCAGACTTTTAAACAACCCCAGATTATTGCTAAAAATGACGGTATGATTCGTTACAATGACGCAAAAGTCGTTTTGAATAAGGAAGGCAATCATGTTGTTTTGAATAAGACAGGAACGATTTCTATTCACAATGAAGAGGGTCGCGAATTAGAAAAGCATACTTTAGTAGCTGGCGCCATCGTCAGCGTTCCTCCTGAAGGAAAAGTCAAAAAAGGTGAGATTTTTGTCCGGTGGGATCCTTATAATGTTCCCATTCTGACCGAGCAATCAGGTTTTGTTAAATTTCATGATATTATCGAAGGTTCCAGTATGAGAAAAGAGCTCGATCAGTCGACGGGCCTTGTGGGAACCGTTATTATCGAGCATAAACAAGACCTCCATCCACAAATTATTATTACGGATAAAGAAGGTAAAGAGATTTACGGGTATTATTCCATTCCGGCTGGAGCGCATGTGGTTGTCAATGAAGGGGATTATGTCGAAGGGGGAAGCCTTTTGGCAAAGACGCCCAGAAAGATTTCAAAGACCAAAGATATTACAGGAGGACTTCCTCGAGTTGCGGAACTCTTTGAAGCTCGGAAGCCGAAGGATGCGGCCGATATTGCTAAAATTGATGGAATGGTTGAATTTCGAGGAACCTTTAAAGGGAAAAGGCTCTTGATTGTTAAAGACGAGCTTACGGGAATCGAAGAAGAGCATTTAATTCCTCATAAGAAGCATCTTACGGTTTATAAAGGAGATCGGGTTAAGAAAGGGCAGCAGTTGACAGAAGGACCGATTGTTCCTCAAGAGATTTTACAGGTTTGCGGACCCAAAGAGCTTCAGGAATATTTGGTGAATCAAATTCAAGAAGTTTATCGTCTTCAGGGAGTTGAAATCAATGATAAGCATATTGAAATTATTATTCGCCAGATGCTGAGGAAGGTGATCATTACGGATCCGGGGGATTCAGAGTTTCTTTATAATGAACAGGTGGATAAAATTCGTTTTCGACAAGAGAATGAACGGGTGATTAAGGAGGGTGGAAAACCTGCAGAGGCTTCTCCGCTCTTACTTGGAATCACCAAGGCGTCTTTGAGTACAGAAAGCTTTATCTCCGCAGCTTCCTTCCAGGAAACAACGCGTGTTTTGACAGAAGCCGCTTCAGATGGAAAGATTGATTACTTAAGAGGTTTCAAGGAAAATGTGATTATGGGGCATTTAATTCCTGGGGGTACGGGCTGTGAAACCTATCAAGGAGTTAAGATCTCTAAATCAAAGCCTGAAATATCAACAGCTGAAGTAGAAGAAGAGGTCCATAAGTCCTAACATTTTTAATGATGGTTAAAATTAAGGAATAAATGATATGCCAACGATTAATCAATTAGTCAGGTCTGGTCGTAAAAAGCCTGTTTATCGAAGTAAGAGTCCTGCTCTTACGGGATCTCCTCAAAGAAGGGGAGTTTGTTTAGTGGTTAAAACAATGACCCCTAAAAAACCTAATTCTGCTTTGAGAAAGATTGCGCGTGTTCGGCTTTCCAACGGAGAAGAAGTCACAGCCTATATTCCTGGGATTGGTCATAATCTTCAGGAGCATTCAATTGTATTGGTCCGTGGAGGACGTGTAAAGGACTTGCCAGGGGTTCGATACCATATTGTTCGAGGAACACTCGATGCACAAGGAGTTGCCAACCGAATGCAAGCACGAAGTAAATATGGAGCAAAAGTACCTAAGGAATCTGCAAAGAAAGTGTGAGGTTACATTTTTGTTATGAGAAGAAGACAAGCAACGAAACGAAAGCAAGAACCAGATATTCGATTTTCTAGCACAGTGGTATCGAGATTTATTAGCACTCTTTTAAAGTGTGGGAAAAAAAGTTTAGCGGAAAGAATTTTTTATAATGCAGTTGAAAAGTCAGCTCAAAAATTAGGAAAAGCACCCATGGAGGTTTTAGATCAAGCCCTTGGGAATGCGAAACCTTATTTAGAAACAAAGTCAAGACGAGTGGGCGGGGCTACTTATCAGGTGCCGGTCGAGGTGAGTGGAGATCGCCAAGTTTCTTTGGCTGTTCGCTGGTTAGTTCAATATGCGAGTGAACGAAAAGGAATTCCCATGGAAGATGCCCTTGTTCAAGAAATTGTTGATGCCTTTAACAATACGGGTGCAGCGATTAAAAAGAGGGATGATACTCATAAAATGGCTGAGTCCAACCGCGCATTCGCTCATTATCGATGGTAATAAAAGACAGTTTAAAGATTAAAGCAAAATCGAAAACTAAAATTGAAAAGGCTAAAAAAGAATGAAAGTTCGGGCTTCTGTTAAGAGAATTTGTGCAAAATGCAAAATTGTTCGGCGTAAACGCAGGATTTATGTGGTGTGCTCTGAACCCAGGCATAAGCAAAGACAAGGATGAAAAGAGTCTACAGTCTACAGTCGATAGTCAACAGTTTTAAAGGAGTTATTTATTTTCTATAGACTGTTGACCGTGGACCGTGGACTTGTTTTTCATAGTTCATTTGAAGGAGTCTTATGGCAAGAGAATATTCGTTAGAGAAAACAAGAAACATAGGGATTTCCGCTCACATTGATGCGGGAAAGACCACTACCACGGAGCGCATCCTTTTTTATACAGGGAAAGTTCATAAGATTGGTGAAGTTCATGACGGTGCTGCCACCATGGACTGGATGCCTCAGGAGCAGGAGCGAGGAATCACGATTACAGCTGCTTGTACCACGTGTTTTTGGAAAGGGATGCGTATCAATATTATTGACACCCCTGGGCATGTGGATTTCACAATGGAAGTTGAACGGTCTTTGCGTGTTCTGGATGGAGCTGTGATTGTTTTTGACAGCGTTGCCGGCGTTGAACCTCAATCCGAGACCGTTTGGCGTCAGGCCGAGCGCTATGGTGTTCCAAGAATCACCTTCGTGAATAAAATGGATCGTGTAGGCGCAGATTTTTTTAGCACCGTTCTCCAGATGAAAGATAAATTAGGTGCACATGCTATTCCCATTCAGTTGCCTTTGGGGGTTGAAGATACCTTTAAAGGTCTGATCGATTTGGTCAAGATGAAAGCCATTATTTTTGATGAAGAATCAAAAGGGGTTAAGTTCGACGAAGTTGATATTCCCAATGAATATCTTGAACAAGCCAAAGAATGGCATCATAAGATGATTGAAGGACTCGCAGAAGAAGACGAGTCTATTCTTGAGAAATTTGTAGAGGGTGTGGAGCCTTCCGTTGAAGAGGTTAAATCAGCGATGCGCCGTGCGTGTATTGCTGCAAAGGTGTTTCCCGTTCTTTGCGGTTCTGCTTTTAAGAATAAAGGAGTTCAGCAAATTTTAGATGCAGCCATTGATTATCTTCCGACTCCCTTAGATAAGCCTCCTGTAAAGGGAACTCACCCAAAGACGGGAGAGCCTATCTTGCGGCTTACCTCGGATGATCAGCCCTTTTCTGCTTTGGCTTTTAAAATTATGAGTGATCCTTATGTTGGAAAATTGACCTATTTTAGGGTTTATTCCGGTGTCTTGGCCAAGGGTTCTTATGTTTACAATAGCAATACGAATAGACGAGAGCGAGTGGGGCGTCTTTTAAGAATGCACGCCAATCATCAGGAGGATGTTGACGAAGTTTGCTCAGGTGATATTGTGGCTGCTGTTGGAATCAAAGAGACTATTACGGGTCAGACCATTTGCACTGAGGATAGCCCGGTCGTGTTAGAATCGATGCACTTTCCTGAACCTGTTATTTCGATGGCGATTGAACCCAAAACGCAAGCAGATCGAGATAAACTCTCCACTGCGCTCGGCCGTCTTTCGGAAGAAGATCCAACCTTTCGGGTGACCAGTAATCCAGAGACAGGACAGACGATTATTAGCGGAATGGGAGAGCTTCATCTTGATGTGTTGCGAGACCGTATGTTTCGAGAATTTAAAGTTCAAGCGAATGTTGGAGCTCCTCAAGTTGCCTATCGCGAGACCATTGAACGTGCCAGTGAGGCTGAAGGAAAATACATTCGCCAGACCGGAGGTCGCGGACAATATGGTCATGCGGTTATTGAAATTGAACCTCTAGAGCGGGGTAAGGGGTTAGAATTTGTAGATAAAATTGTAGGCGGATCGATTCCAAGAGAGTATATTTCTTCTGTAGAAACAGGAATTCGTAATGCAGCCAAGGGAGGGATTTTGGCGGGTTCTCCCGTGGTTGATATTCGTGTGACTTTGGTGGATGGCTCATTTCATGAAGTTGATTCCTCGGATATTGCATTTCAGATTGCTGGCTCTTATGCCTTTAAAGATGCGGTGAAGAAGGCATCTCCTATTCTTCTTGAGCCGATCATGAAGGTTGATGTCACTACTCCAGAAGATTTTTTGGGTGATATTATTGGAGATTTGAATTCTAGACGAGGCCGTATCAACGATATTGAAACCAGGGCAAAAGCAAAAATCATTCATTCTGATGTTCCTCTTTCAGAAATGTTTGGATATGCTACTGCAACGCGATCGTTGACGAAGGGGCGAGCAAGCTACTCCATGGAGCCCAGTCACTTTGAAAAGGTGCCGAAGAATATTTTAGAAAAAGTGGTGAGCAAATAAAGACAGTTCAAAGTTTAAGGTTTAAAGTTTAAAGGGAAAAACGACAAAAAACTTTTGGAGTTTGAACTATATTTGCGCGAACCATATTTGTTTTAGCTTTTTTTCTTTGAACTTTAAACTTTAAACTTTTAACTTGTCTTTAAAGGGAGGGCTTAAAAATGGCAAAAGAGAAATTTGACAGAAAAAAACCGCACGTCAACATAGGAACCATCGGGCACGTAGACCATGGGAAAACCACACTCACGAGTGCCA